>NZ_JAMZBD010000187.1:0-5818 GCF_024158685.1 Halomonas sp. 707D4
GTGGTGGGCCGGGCGGTGCGCGACATCGAGCTGCCGGAAGGCACCACCATCGGGGCGATGGTGCGCGGCAAGGAGGTGATCATCGCCCACGGTGACGCGGTGGTGGAGAGCGGCGACCACGTGATCCTGTTCGTGATCGACAAGCGCCGGATTCGCGACGTCGAGCGGCTCTTCCAGGTCGGGCTGACGTTCTTTTGAGCGCTTCTGATCCCGTTTCCCACTCTTTCAGGAGCCGTTCGATTCCATGAGCCTGCGCGTCATACTTCGCATTCTGGGGCTTTTGCTGATGCTGTTCAGCCTCACCATGCTGCCGCCCATGTTGATGTCGCTATGGTTTCGAGATGGCGTCTGGTACGCCTTCGCCAGCGGCATCGCGATCACCGTGATGACCGGGCTTATGCTCTACCTGCCCAATCGCCGCGAGCGCAGGGAGCTGCGTATTCGCGACGGTTTCATCATCGCGGCGATGTTCTGGACGGTACTGGCGTTATTCGGCTCGATCCCGCTGATGCTGTTCGGCGAGAATGCGCTGCACTTCACCGATGCGGTGTTCGAGTCGTTTTCCGGGCTGACCACCACCGGGGCCACGGTGATTACCGGCATCGACTTTCTGCCGGAATCGATTCGCTATTACCGCCAGCAGCTGCAGTGGCTCGGCGGCATGGGGATCGTGGTGCTGGCGGTGGCGATCCTGCCGACGCTCGGCGTCGGCGGCATGGCGCTGTATCGCACCGAGATTCCGGGCCCGCTCAAGGACTCCAAGCTCACCCCGCGCATCACCGAGACCGCCAAGGCGCTCTGGTACATCTACGCCACGTTGACCGTAGCGTGCCTTGTGGCCTACATGCTGGCAGGCATGAACTGGTTCGATGCGCTGGGGCATAGCTTCTCGACCATTGCCAACGGCGGCTTTTCGACCCACGACGCCAGCATCGGCTACTTCAACAGCCCCGCCATCGAGCTGATCTGCGTGGCGTTCATGTTGATCTCGGCGTTCAGCTTCAGCCTGCACTTCATCGCCTGGCGGGAGAAACGCCTGATACACTACTTCCAGGACCCGGAAGCGCGCTTTCTGATGCTGTTTCTCGCGGGCCTGGTCACCGTCGCCACCGCCACGCTCTGGTTCACCGGCACCTACGATACCCTTCACGGGCTGCGCCACGCGCTGTTCGAGGTGGTGTCGGTGGCGACCACCGCGGGCTTTGCGGTAGCGGACTTCTCCGCCTGGCCAGGCGCGCTTCCGTTTCTTTTGTTCATCGCCGCCTTCGTCGGCGGCTGCTCTGGCTCCACCGCCGGCGGCATGAAGGTCATCCGTATCATCCTGATTCTCAAGCAGGGCATGCGCGAGGTGATGCGCCTGATCCACCCCAATGCGGTGATCGCGGTCAAGGTCGGCAAAGTGAGCGTACCCGATAGCATCGCCCAGGCGGTATGGGGCTTCTTCTCCGCCTACGTGATGCTGTTTTTCTTGATGCTGGTGGGCGTGATGGCCACCGGCGTCGACCAGATCACCGCCTGGTCCACGGTGGGCTCGGCGCTCAACAACCTGGGCCCGGCCCTGGGCGAGGCCAGCGAACACTACGGCGACATGCCGAATCTCGCCAAGTGGATTCTGGTGCTGGCGATGCTGCTGGGTCGCCTCGAGATATTCACCGTACTGGTTCTCTTCACCCCCGCGTTCTGGCGCCGCTGAGGCGCCGGACGTGATCATCTGCGAGTAAACACCATGATGCAGGACGACGCCTCTTTACCGGATGCCGCCTCCCTCGAGACGCTTCCCGCCACCAGCGGCCCGTTGAAGGTCATTCAGGTCGGCGATACCCGCTACACCCTGCTGGGCACCGCCCACGTTTCCGCCGAGAGCGCCGAGGACGTCACGCGCCTGCTGGCAAGCGGCGCCTTCGACGCGGCGGCCATCGAGCTATGCGACGCCCGCCACCACAGCATGACCAACCCGGATGCCATGGGCGAGCAGGACCTGTTCCAGGTCTTCAAGCAGGGCAAGGCGGGCATGGTCGCGGCGAGCCTGGCCCTCGGCGCCTTCCAGCAGCGCATCGCCGAGCAGTCCGGCATCCAGCCCGGTGCCGAGATGCGCGCGGCGGTCGAGTCCTGCCGCACCCACGAACTTCCTTTGCTGCTGATCGACCGCGACGTGGGCGTGACCTTGAAGCGCATCTATCGCAACGTGCCCTGGTGGCAGCGCTTTTCGCTGTTCAGCGGGTTGATCGGCAGCGTCATGTCGCGCCAGGACGTCTCCAAGGAGGAGATCGAGAAACTCAAGGAGGGGGACATGCTGGAGGCGACCTTCAGCGAGTTCGCCGCCGAGTCCGAGACCCTCTACACGCCCTTGATTCGCGAGCGCGACCGCTACATGGCGCTGCGCCTTTGCGAGCAGGCGCCCCCGGGGCGCTTCAAGAACGTGCTGGTGGTGCTGGGTGCGGGGCACCTCAAGGGGACCGCCGAGCACCTCGAGGCGCCGTTGCCCGAGGAGCCGGCCGTCGAGCGCGAAGCGCTCGAGCACACTCCACCGGCGTCGAAGCTCTGGAAGGCGCTGCCCTGGCTGATCACCGCGCTGGTCATCACCGGCTTCGCCATCGGGTTCTCGCGCAATACCGACCTTGGCTGGCAGCTGGTGCTGGAGTGGTTTCTGATCAACGGCATCCTTGCCGGCGGGGCGACGCTGTTGGCGCTTGCCCACCCGGTCACGGTGATCGCCACCTTCTTCGCCGCCCCGCTCACCTCGCTCAACCCGACCATCGGTGCCGGCTTCGTCGCCGCCGGGGTGGAGCTCTACATGCGCAAGCCCAAGGTGCGTGACTTCTCGTCGCTCAGGCACGACGTCACCGCGCTCAAGGGCTGGTGGAAGAACCGCGTGTCGCGCACGCTCCTGGTGTTCATCCTGGCCACGCTCGGCTCGGCGATCGGCACCTGGGTGGCGGGCTTTCGCATCGCCGGGGCGCTGTTCGGCAGCGGCGCATGAACCGGATCGCCCGCGCCCCCTGGCAGGCGGATGCCCTGCTGCTGCTGGTCACGCTGATGGCCGCCGGCGGCTGGATCTTCTCCAAGGAAGCCCTGATGGGCATGCCGCCGCTTCTGTTCATCGGCACCCGCTTTCTGCTCGCCGGCGCCATCCTGCTGGGCTTCGCCTGGCCGGCGCTGCGCCGCCTGCCCGCCCGCCGCGTACGCCGGGGCCTGCTGGTGGGGCTTTTGTTCAGCGTGGCCACCGGGTTCTGGATCATGGGGCTTAACTACTCCCAGCACTTGGGCGAGAGCGCCTTCATCACGAGCCTCGGCATTCTGCTGGTGCCGGTGATCGGCATGCTGTTCGGCGAAACGCCGCCGCGCACCACCTGGATCGCGCTGCCCGTGGCGCTGACAGGCTTCGGGCTCCTGTCGCTCAACGCGGGTTTTCGCGTCGAGGTCAGCCAGCTACTGATGGTGTGCGCCGCACTCGGCTTCGCACTTCTGATCAACGTCAATACCCGCGTGGTGCGCAACGTCCCGGCGCTGCCGCTGACCACGCTTCAGCTGCTGGCGGTGGGCGCGGTGCTGACGCTTATGTCGCTGCTGTTCGAGCGCGCGCCCGTGGCACTCGATACCGCTATCTTGGGCTGGCTGCTGGCAAGCGTGGTGCTGTCGAGTTCGCTGCGCTATTTCCTGCAGATCAAGGCCCAGGGCATGACCACGCCGAGCCACGCCTCGGTGATCCTGATGCTCGAGGCGGTGTGGACCGCGCTGATCGCCGCCTGGTGGTTCGGTGAAACCATGACCGCCCTTCAGCTCATCGGCTGCAGCCTGATCTTCCTGGCGCTGCTCATCAACCGCTGGTACTGGGTGCGCAAGGTGCTGCGCCGCTGGCTGCCCACGAACGCCCGCGCCTAATCGCCATCCCGCCGCGCCAGCAGCCGCTGCATGGCCGGCGTGGGCTCATCGATCCGCGTGTAGAAACGGCTCGCCGCGTAGCTCTCGTTGAACACGTCGAAGTAGTCGTCGAGCACGCTCGCCGCCGTCTCGTCTCCGCCCTGGCGCAGCAGCTCGATGGCCACTTCGGCGGTGCACAGGTGCGCTTTCGAGGCGGGCTTTCTCAGCCGGTAGCGGGTTTCGCGCTCGGTGCGAAGCGGCAATACCGGCAACGCGTCCAGGTACGGGCTCTTGCGAAACATGCGCCGCGCCTGGCGCCAGGTACCGTCGAGAATGACGAATACCGGAATCCTCCCATTCGCCTTGGCGACGTGCACCGCATCGATGCCGACCACGCGCTCGGCGTAGTCCGGCTGGTCGTCGGGGAAGATCAGAAACGGCGCGTAGCGCGTATCCTGCAGCAGGGCCGCAAGTTCGGGGTCGAGCTCGGTGCGCGACCAGGTGAATACCCGGGTATCCGGCAGCACGTCGCGAATGAGTCGCCCGGTGTTGGTGGGCTTCATGTGCTCGAGCGAATGAGTGAGAAGCCATACCCGGGCCACGCTCTCGGCGCTCGCCTTGTAGGGGCACAGGCAGTTGAGCTTGGGCAGGTTGCAGCCCGGGCAGCGAATCACGAAGCTGCCGCGCGCCTTGAACTCGCGCCGTGGCGGGCGCGGATGCTCGGCAGGCGAGCCCGTTTCAGAGGAGGTATCGAAGGCGGACATCGGCGCACCTAATCAATCAAGGGGCGCCGAGTATAAAGCAGCGCCGGGCGCGTGACGAACACCGGTTACCGCTCAATCGAGCGCGAAACTCTTCTGGCGGCGCCACCGGTTGACCAGCGCCGGCACGCCTTCCCCGGCGGTGGTGTTGATGGCCAGCACCCCGGGCGGGGTCAGGGCGTCGGCGTCCGGGTCGATCAGCGCGCAGGGGGTGTCCACGCCGATGTAGGAGAGCAGCGAGGCGGCGGGCATCACCGCCAATGAGGTGCCCACCACCAGAAAGAAGTCCGCCTGGGCGGCGAGCGCGCAGGCCTGGTCGAACAGCGGCACCGATTCGCCGAACCAGACCACGTCCGGGCGCAGCTGGCTGCCCTTGTCGCACACGTCGCCCAGCGCAATGTCCCCCTTGATGGGGTAGCGAAGGCGCGCATCGACGCTGGAGCGCGCCTTCAGGATCTCGCCGTGCAGGTGCAGCACGCTTTTCGAGCCCGCCCGCTCGTGCAGGTCGTCGATGTTCTGGGTGATGATCGACACCGTGAAGCCGTCCTGCTCGAGGGCGGCCAGCGCCTTGTGGGCGGCGTTGGGCCGGGCGCGGCGAATCTGCTCGCGGCGCTGGTTGTAGAAATCGAGCACGCGCTTTGGATCGTCGCGAAAGCCCTCAGGCGTGGCGACCTTCTCGACCGGGTGCTCCTCCCACAGGCCGTCGCTGGCGCGAAAGGTCTTGATGCCGCTCTCGACACTGATACCGGAGCCGGTGAACACCACCAGGTGCGGCAGCGTCACCGCCTGCAGGTGGCTGTTATCCGCGGGCTCGCCTGCCAACATGGTTCCTCTCCTTGAAAAGCGCCCTCGGGCGGGCGCCTTTCAGACTAGGCGATGGCGCGGGCGGATGGCAACGCCATGGGTCAGTCCGCGACCAGGAAGTTGCGCGTCGAGCCGATGGACTCGACCTCGTTCTCCTCGCTGCGATCCTTGAGCGCGACGCCGGAAAGCCCGCGCTCGCGGACCTGTTCGAGCAGCCCCATCAGCCTGCGCGCCGCCTCGTCGACGCAAAGCCCCGCCGGGCGCACGTTGGAGATGCAGTTGCGCCGGTCGTCCCGGAGCCCCACCTGCGGTGCCCAGGTCAGGTAGAGGCCGAGGCTGTCCGGCGAGCTTAGCCCCGGGCGCTCGCCGATCATCACCAGCACCGACGATGC
>NZ_JAMZBD010000188.1:0-5799 GCF_024158685.1 Halomonas sp. 707D4
GGCGGCGCCAGCGACGGTGCAGCTCGGCGTGCTGTTCGAGCCACTGCTCGACCAGCTCCTGGGTGTCGCGGCTGCCGGCGTCGAGCTTCAAGACGCTCACGGTCAGCGCCAGCTGCTGGCGGTCGATGTCGTCGCGGAAGGTTTCGCGGGCCTGGGCCTGCCAGGCGTCGCGCACCTCGAGCTGGGTGACCTGGTGGGTCATCCAGGGAAGCTCCAGGCGATTGCCGATCTCATAGAACACTTCCGCCACGCGCTGGGGCTTCTCGTTGGTGGCGCGCGCGGCGTGGATGATGCCGAGCCCGGCGTAGAGGCTGCTGGAAGCCGCCACGGTCGAGGCCAGCGCCTCGGGCACGCCGTCTTCGATCAAGTCGTCGCGACGCTGCCGCCACGCCGCGAGCTCCTCGCCGCTCAGCAGATCGCCGATACCCTCCTGGAGCTGGGCCAGGCGCGGGGCGAAGTACTCGATGGTGTCCTGGGTGGAGAGCCCCAGGTGCAGGCGCACGAACCAGCGCGTGGCGCGGCGCACCATGCGCATCAAATCGAGCATCATGGCGTACTGCACGCGGTTGGGCACCTGGTTGTCCAGCGCCTCGATCTGGCCCCACAGCTCCTTGAGGTTGAACGCATCCCGGGCGACCACGTAGGCCCGGGCGATGTCCGCCCGGCCCGCACCGGTGGAGTCCATCAGCCGGCGCACGAAGACGATGCCCATGCGATCCACCAGGTCGTTGGCCACCTGGGTGGCGACGATCTCGCGCTTGAGCCGGTGCTCGTACATCTCGGTCGGGTAGCGCTCGACCAGCACCGAGGGGAACAGGTTCTCCAGGTGGCGATGGATGTAGGGGTCATCCGGCACGTCGGACTTGATCAGGTCGCCCTTGAGCGTGCTCTTGGCGTAGGAGATCAATACGGAAAGCTCCGGCAGGCGCATGCCTTCGCTGTTGCCGGCGCGCTCCTTGAGGCTCTCGTCGGACGGCAGGAACTCGAGTTCGCGGTCGATCTGGCCGGCGTTCTCCAGCTCGCTGATGAAGCGCCGGTAGGGCCCCGCGCCCTGGCGCGACAGTATCTCGGAGAGATCGATCGCCTGGGTCTGGCGGTAGTTGTCGCGAATCACCAGGTCCGCCACTTCGTCGGTCATGTCCGCCAGCAGTTCGTTGCGCTGCTTCTCGGTCATGTCGCCGCGGGTGACCACCTCGTCGATCAGGATCTTGATGTTGACCTCATGGTCGGAGCAGTTGACCCCGCCGGCGTTGTCGATGAAGTCGGTGTAGACGCGCACGCCCTTGGCGGCGGCTTCCATGCGCCCGCGCTGGGTCAAGCCGAGGTTGCCGCCCTCGCCCACAACGCGGCAGTTGAGCTCGCGTCCGTTGATGCGCAGGCTGTCGTTGGCCTTGTCGCCCACGTCGGCGTCGGTCTCGCCGGAGCCCTTCACGTAGGTGCCGATACCGCCGTTCCAGATCAGGTCAACCTTGGCCTTGAGCATGGCGTTGATCAGCTCGCTGGGCGAGAGTCTCTCGGCCTCGATGCCGAACACCTCGGCCATCTCCTCGGAGATCGTGATCGACTTCGCGCTGCGGCTGAACACGCCGCCGCCCTTGGAGATCAGCTCCTGGCTGTAGTCTTCCCAGCTCGAGCGCGGCATCTCGAACAGCCGCTTGCGTTCGGCGAAGGAGGCCTCGGGGTCCGGGTGCGGGTCGATGAAGACGTGCAGGTGGTTGAAGGCGCCGACCAGCTTGATCTTGTCCGAGAGCAGCATGCCGTTGCCGAACACGTCGCCGGCCATGTCGCCGATGCCGACCACGGTGAACGGGTCCTGCTGGGTGTCCAGGTCCAGGTTCTTGAAGTGGCGCTTGACGGACTCCCAGGCGCCGCGAGCGGTGATCGCCATCTTCTTGTGGTCGTAGCCGTTGGCCCCGCCGGAAGCGAAGGCGTCGCCCAGCCAGTGGCCGTACTCCAGCGAGATCTCGTTGGCGATATCGGAGAACGACGCCGTGCCCTTGTCCGCCGCGACCACCAGATAGGTATCGTCATCGTCGTGGCGCACCACGTTCTTGGGCGGCACGACTTCGCCGCCCACCAGGTTGTCGGTGACGTCGAGCAGCGCGCGGATGAAGGTCTGGTAGCAGGCGATGCCCTCTTTCTGCTGGGTCTCGCGGTCGGCGTTCTCCGGCATGCGCTTGCACACGAACCCGCCCTTGGCGCCCACCGGCACGATCACCGCGTTCTTGACCTGCTGCGCCTTGACCAGCCCCAGGATCTCGGTGCGGTAGTCCTCCTGGCGATCCGACCAGCGCAGCCCGCCGCGGGCCACCTTGCCACCGCGCAGGTGCACGCCTTCCACGCGCGGCGAGCACATGAATATCTCGAAGGCCGGGCGCGGCTTGGGAATGCCGGTCACCCTGGAGGGCTCGAGCTTGTAGGCGATGTAGTCCTTGAAGCCGCCTTCCGGGGTACGCTGGTAGTAGTTGGTGCGCAGCGTTGCCTTGATCAGCTCCATCATGCGCCGCAAGAGCTGGTCGTCGGTCAGGCTCGCCACGCCTTCGAGCTGCTCCAGCAGGCGCTGTTCGCAGTCGTCGGTGTCGTGGTTTTCCAGGCTCGGGTCGAAGCGCGTGGTGAAAAGCTCCACCAGGGCGTGGGTGATCTTCGGGTAGTTGGCGAGGGTGGCGGCGATGTAGTCCTGGGACATGCCGAAGCGGATCTGCTTCAGGTAGCGCGCATAGCCGCGCAGCATCGCTACTTCGCGCCAGTCGAGCCCGGCGCCCAGCACCAGCCGGTTGAAGGTGTCGTTGTCCGCCTCGCCCGCCCAGATGCGCTTGAACGCCTCGCTGAAGGTATCGCGCATCTGGCTCATGTCGACGCCGGCCCGGCCGTGCTCGAGTTCGAAGTCGTGGATCCAGTAGCGCTCGTCGGGGCCGCTGATGTCGTAGGGCCGCTCGCCGAGCACGCGAAGGCCCAGGTTCTCCATCATCGGCAGCACGTCGGACAGGGGAATCTGGGCGTTGCGGTGGTAGAGCTTGAGGTTCATGCCCCCGTTCTGCTCTTCGATCGGCCGGTAGAGCGACAGCGACAGCCCCTGCTCGCCCTGCAGCGCCAGCAGGTGCTGGATGTCGAACACCGCCGTGCGGGCGTTGAAGTCCTCGCGGTAGCTCGCCGAGAAGGCGTGCTGGAACTGCTCCATCAACGCGTTGGCGCGCTCCTCGCCGAAACCTTCGTGCATGGCCTCCTGGAGCTCGTCGCGCCAGCTGCGCGAGAGCCGGGCGACCTTCTTCTCCAGGTGCTTCAGGTCATAGTCGCTCGGGGCGTCGCCCTTGAAGCGCAGGATCAGCTGGATGCGTGCCAGCACCGACTCCGAGAGATAGGTATTGAAGTCGCCGAAGCGCGCGTCGAGCTCGTCGCAGAGCATCGACTGGATGCGCTGGCGAAGGTCCGTCGAGAACACGTCGCGCGGCACGAACACCAGGCAGGAGTAGAACTTGCCGCTGACGTCGGTGCGAATGAACAGGCGCACCTGGCGACGCTCGCGAATGTTGAGGATGCCCAGCGCCGTCTCGGCAAGCGGCTCGGTGCCGATCTGGAACAGGTCGTCGCGCGGGAACACCTCGAGCACCTGCAGGAGCTGCTTGCCGTTGTGGCCCTGCGGGTTGAAACCGGCGATGTCCATCACCGCCTTCAGCTTGCGGCGCAGAAGCGGAATGTTTCGCGGCGACTCGTTGTAGACCGTCGAGGTGAACAGGCCGAAGAAGCGCCGCTCGCCGATCACGTTGCCGTCGTCGTCGTAGCGGTCGACGGTGATGTAGTCCGGGTAGGTAGGCCGGTGAACGCGGCTGTGGTGCGCGCTCTTGGCGAACGACAGCAGTTGCGGCACCAGCACGAAGCCGTTCTCGTCCTGGCCCTCCTCGGCGCGGATGCGCTCGCGATAGCGCGCCTGGTTCAGACGGAACACGCCCAGCACGCTCTGCGGGTCACGCTTGAGTTCGCCCTCCTCCAGGCGGTACTCGTCGTAGCCGAGGAAGGTGAAGTTGTCCTTCAGGAGCCACTCGAGAAAGGCGATCGCCTCCTCGTGGTCGTCCGGGTCGATCTGCGGCGGGCAGTTCTTCTCGAGCTCCTGGATGGCGGCGGTGATCTGGGCGCACATGGGTTCGAAGTCGTGCACGGCGGTGCGCACGTCGCGCAGCACGTTGTTGAGCTTCTCCTCCATGCTGGCGAGCGACTCGCGGTCGGTGTGGCGGTCGACCTCGATCACGATCAGCGACTCGCGCGCTTCCGGTGCGTTCTCGGCGCGCGGCGAGGTGAGCGTCTCGAGCTGGTCGCGGGCGTCCCGGGCCACGGCGAACACCGCGTTCTGGATCGCGTGGACGGTCAAGCCGCGCCGGTTGAGCTCGATGCGCACCGAGTCGACCAGAAACGGCATGTCCTCGTGGAGCACCGCCACGAAGGTGTGGTTGGACTGCCAGCCGTGCTCCTCGAAGTCCGGGTTGAAGATGCGTACCTTGGGGCTGTCCGGATCGTGATGCTGCAGGAACTGCCAGATCGAGAGCGTAGCGCCGTAGAGATCGTCGAGCCGGCGATCGACCAGGTCCTCGACCGGCACGGTGGCGTAAAAGTGGCGGGCGAAGGCTTCGACACGCGCCGCCCGTTCGGTGCCGAGCCTCGACTCAAGGCGCTCCTGCAGCTGTTTCAAAAGATCCTGCCGACTCTCTTCACTCGCAACGTAGTGCATCCATCACCTCGATTGCCCAAGCCCCATCAGAGGCCAAAAAAACGAACGATCATGGGCCCTTAGGCCATCATGGCGTAGCTTACGCGATTGCCCCGCGCCGCTCTATTCACCTGCCAGCTTTCTCATGGAGTATGCCGCTTCGGCATCAACGCTCGCGCCGCGTCAAGAGCACCCCGCACTCACAGTGGTGGGTAAAGGGAAATTGATCAAACAGCGCGAAGCGCTCGATGTCGTGGGTCCGCGAAAGCTGGGTCAGGTTGTAGGCAAGCGTTGCCGGGTTGCATGAAATATAGACGATCTGCTCGTATTCGCTGACCTGCCGGCAGCTTTCCTCGTCGAGCCCGGCGCGCGGCGGGTCCACCAGCACCGTCGAGAAGTCGTAGCTCGAAAGGTCCATTTCGGCCACGCGCCGCCCGCTCTTCTCGCCCTTGAGCGCCAGCGAAAACTCCTCCGCCGACATGCGCATCACGCTGACGTTGGCCACGTCGTTGGCGGCGACATTGACGTTGGCACTGGCCACCGACGTGCGCGAGATCTCGGTGGCGAGCACGCGGCGAAAGTTCTCGGCCAGCGCCAGGGTGAAGTTGCCGTTGCCGCAGTAGAGCTCGACCAGATCCCGCGCCTGGCTCCCTTGGGTCACGTCGCGCGCCCAGCCGAGCATCTCCTGGCAGATGTGGGCATTGGGCTGGGTGAAGCTGTTCTCCACCTGCTGGTAGTCGAGGGTGCGGCCATCGACGGTGAGCCGTTCCCAGACGTGATCGCGGGTCAGCACCAGGCGCTGCTTGCGCGAGCGGCCGATGATCATGATGCCGAGCTCGTCCTCGAGCGCGCGAGCCTGCGCTTCCCAGTCCGCGTCCAGCGGGCGGTGGTAGATCAGCGTGACCAGCGCCTCGCCGGAGAGCGTGGTCAAAAACTCCACCTGGAAAAGGCGCCGCCTCAGCGTGTCGCTTGCCAGCAGCGCCTCGCGAAGCCTGGGCATCAGGTCGTTGATGCGCGCGCTCGCCACCGGGTACTGGTCCAGGCGCACGACCTTCTTGTCCTTGGGGTCGTCCGGGTTGACCTCGAACATGGCGTAGAAC
>NZ_JAMZBD010000189.1:0-5794 GCF_024158685.1 Halomonas sp. 707D4
GGTCAACAAGTCCATCGTCGACGACATGATCGTCGAGCTCGATCGCAAGATCAGCCATCAGGTGGACGAGGTGCTGCACAACCAGGAGTTCCAGCAGCTCGAATCCGCCTGGCGCGGCTTGAAGCTTCTGGTCGACCGCACCGATTTTCGCGAGAACATCAAGCTCGACGTGCTCCACGCCACCAAGCAGGAGCTGCTCGAGGACTTCGAGTTCGCCCCGGAAGTCAGCCAGAGCGGGCTCTACCACCACGTCTACAACGCGGGTTACGGCCAGTTCGGCGGCGAGCCCGTGGCCGGCATCATCGGCCACTACGACTTCTCGCCCTCGACCCCGGACATGAAGCTCCTGCAGTACACCTCAGCGGTCGGGGCCATGGCGCATGCGCCCTTCATGTCGTCGGTGGCGCCGTCGTTCTTCGGCATCGACAGCTTCGAGGAGCTGCCCAACATCAAGGACCTGAAGGCCATCTTCGAAGGCCCCAAGTACGCTCGCTGGCGCAGCCTGCGCGACTCCGACGATGCGCGCTACCTGGGCCTGACCGCGCCGCGCTTTCTGCTGCGCACGCCTTACGATCCGATCGAGAACCCGGTCAAGACCTTCAACTACCGCGAGACGGTCAGCGAAGACCACGAGCACTACCTGTGGGGCAACACCGCCTACCTGCTGGCCGAGCGGCTCACCGACAGCTTCGCCAAGTACCGCTGGTGCCCGAACATCATCGGCCCGCAAAGCGGCGGTGCCGTCGAGAACCTGCCGGTGCACACCTACGAGGCCTTCGGCCAGCTCCAGGCGAAGATCCCGACCGAGGTGCTGATCACCGATCGGCGCGAGTTCGAGATGGCCGAAGAGGGCTTCATCTCGCTGACCATGCGCAAGGGCAGCGACAACGCCGCGTTCTTCTCGGCCAACTCGGTGCAAAAGCCCAAGACCTTCCCCAATACCGCGGAAGGCAAGGCGGCAGAGACCAACTTCAAGCTCGGCACCCAGCTGCCCTACATGTTCATCATCAACCGCCTGGCGCACTACGTGAAGGTGCTTCAGCGCGAGCAGATCGGCTCCTGGAAGGAGCGCCAGGACCTGGAGCGCGAGCTCAACGCCTGGATTCGCCAGTACGTGGCCGACCAGGAGAACCCGCCGGCGGACGTTCGCAGCCGTCGTCCGCTGCGCGCTGCGTCCATCCAGGTATCGGACGTCGAGGGCGAGCCGGGCTGGTACCAGGTGTCGATGTCGGTGCGCCCGCACTTCAAGTACATGGGAGCGAACTTCGAACTCTCCCTGGTAGGTCGTCTCGACAAGGAGTGAGGTAAGCCACGCTATGGCCACGCACAGCAATGGGCGCCTGGGCAGCCGATTGTTCGAGCGCCTGGCGACCCCTCACCAGCCGCAGGCGCTCACCGAGCAGAACCGGCTGGCCGAGGTGGTGGAGTCGATCAAGCGTCACCTGGTGGAGCTTCTCAACAGCCACCCGGGCAACAGTGCCTGCGCGCCGGAGCTCGGGCTTCTGGATTTCAACGATGCCACCATCGGCGTGCTCGACTTGGAGCTCAACATCCAGCAGGCGATTCGCCAGTGCATCGAGCGCTTCGAGCCCCGGGTGAAGCGGGTGGAGGTGGAGTCGCTGCCCAACGCGGGCGACCCCCTCCAGCTGCGCTTTCAGGTGCACGCCACCGTCGACCTCGGCAACGACCGCACCCAGGCCACGATCGATCTGCTGCTCAACAACAAGCGCTATCAGTGCCTCAACTGACGGCGCGGCGAGACACCCATGCTCAACCGCTACTATCGCGATGAACTCAACTTCTTGAAGCGCCAGGGCCGGGAGTTCGCCGAGGCGAACCCCGGGCTCAGCCGCTTTCTCTCCGAGCGCAGCACCGACCCGGACGTCGAGCGGCTGCTGGAGGGCTTCGCCTTTCTGACCGGGCGGATGCGCGAGAAGGTGGAAGACGAGTTCCCCGAGCTGACCCACTCGCTGATCGGCATGCTGTGGCCCAACTACCTGCGCCCGGTGCCGAGCATGGCGGTGGTGCAGTTCACCCCGGCCTGGCACGTGTTGAGCCAACGCCAGCAGGTGGCGCGCGGTACCGAGCTTTCGAGCATCCCGGTGGAGGGCACGACCTGCCTGTTTCGTACCTGCCACGACGTCGCGCTCCATCCGCTGGCCCACGCCGGCGTCACCGCGCGCCATACCCGCGAAAGCTCGATCGTCGAGCTCGCGCTCGACGTGCACAGCGACCAGCCGATGAACGAGCTCGGGCTCGATTCGCTGCGCCTTCACCTGGGCGGCGACGGCTACACCGCACGCACGCTCTACCTGTGGATGAGCCACTACCTGGGGCGCCTCGAACTCGAGGTGGACGGCGAGCGCCGGACCCTGCCGACGAGCGCGCTGCGCGCCGTGGGGTTCGAGGCCGATCAGGCGCTCTTGCCGTACCCGCGCAACGTCCACCAGGGCTATCGCATCCTGCAGGAGTATCTCTGCTTTCCCGAGGCGTTCCACTTTTTCGATGTCCACGGGCTGGCCGACGTGATGCCGGCCCGCACGGCCTCGCGGGTGACCCTGCGCTTCATGTTCAAGCGTCCCTTGCCCACGGACGCGCGCCTGCAGGACGAGCACCTGGCGCTCTACTGCACGCCGGCGATCAACCTGTTCGAGCACGACGCCGAGCCGATCGACCTGACCGGCGAGCGCAGCGAGTACCGTATTCGCCCGAGCAGCAAGGCGCCGTCGCACTTCGAGGTGTTCAGCGTCGACGAGGTGGAGGGCCGCCTCGAGGGCAGCGGCGGCGCCCAGAGCGGCGACCGGCGCTACGTGCCCTTCGAGAGCTTCCAGCACCAGATCGAGCGCGATCGCGGCCGTGAGTCGCTCTACTACCGCGCCCGGGTCGGCGCGAGCCTGCGCGGCGATGGCTTCGATCACGACATCGCCTTCGTGCGCGGCGACGAAGCCGCGTGCCTGGGGCGGCGCGAGACGATATCGCTGCGACTGACCTGCAGCAATCGCGAGCTGCCCGAGCAGTTGACGGTGGGCGACATCTGCGTGGAGACCGAGAACAGCCCCACCTTCGCCGGGTTTCGCAACATCACCCGGCCCACGCCGGTACTGCGCCCGGCCATCGACGACAAGCTCTTGTGGGTGCTGATCTCGAACCTGTCGTTGAACTATTTGTCGCTGCTCGACCGCGACGCGCTCTGCGCGGTGCTCAAGGCCTACGACTTTCGCGCGCTGGTCGACCGTCAGGCCGAACGCATCGCGCAAAAACGCCTGTCGGGCATCGTCGCCATCGATACGCAGCCGGTGGATCGGCTGCGCCGGGGCATGCCGGTGCGCGGGCTGCGCTCGGTCATGACCCTGGATCAGGAGGCCTTCGGCGACGAAGGCAGCCTGTACCTGTTCGGCAGCGTGCTGGCGCGCTTTCTCTCGCTGTACGCCAGCATCAACGCCTTTCACGAGCTGCAGGTGATCAACCGGCACAACCAAGAGCGCTACGTATGGAGCATGCAGGAGGGGCAGCAGCCCCTGATGTAGTGCCGGCGCCGCTGGTGGACCGGGCACGCCGCTACGAATTCTTCCAGCTCGTCGAGCTGCTGCACCGCCGTCACGACGACGATCTGGAGCAGCGGCCTGGCGGTAGCGTGCCGGCGTTTTCGCGGGTGAGCTACCGCACCTCGGCATCGCTGGGCTTTCCCGGCAGCGACGTGCTGTCGCTGGACGCCGGCGAGCGCGGCCAGTACGCCATGGAGGTCAGCTTTCTGGGCCTGCAGGGGGCGCAGTCGCCGCTGCCGAGCTACTACCTGGAAGCCCTGGCCCACGCCTCGGCCCACCAGGAGGGCAGCGCGGGGGATTTTCTGGATTTCTTCAACCATCGCCTGCTGACCCTGATGCACCGCAACTGGCGCAAGTACCGCCACCACGTGCGCTACCAGGACGATGCCCGGGACGGCTTCTCGGCGGCGGTTTTCGCTCTGGTGGGGCTGGCCGACGAAAGGCTGCGCGGCGAGACGCCGATCAACTGGAGCAAGATGCTGGCCTACGCCGGGCTTCTGGCGGGGCGCTCGCGCTCGCCGGAGGTGGTCTGCGGCATCGTCAGCCACTGCTTCGATCTGGCCCGCGTCGAGATCGAGCAGTGGGTCAAGCGCTGGGTGGAGATTCCGCTCGACCAGCGCAGCCGCGCCGGGCTCGGCGGCATGACCCTGGGCGAGGATCTGGTGGCCGGCGAGCGCGTCGCCGACGTGCAGGGCAAGTTCGCCCTGTGCCTGCGCGGCCTGACCCTGGAGCGGTTTCGCGACTTTCTGCCCGACGGCCAGGAGCACGCGCCGCTCAAGACCCTGGTGAGCTTCGTGCTGCGCGAGCCCCTGGCCTATGACCTGGAGATCGAACTGCTGGAGAGCGAGGTCAAGCCGATGCGTCTGGGTGACGCGGGCTCGTGCCAGCTGGGCTGGACCACCTTCGTGGACCCCGAGAGCGACGAAGAGAGCACGCGTCGTCGCGTCCGTATTCAAATGACGAGTTAAGCCATGCAAGCCGACCCGTTTGACGCCATCACCCTAGTGGTCCTGAACAGCGAACAGCTCGAGGGCCGCTCCTCCAGCAGCCACGTCTTCCAAAGCGACGGCGGCACGCTCGGAAGCGGCGAGTTCGACGGCTGGCTGCTGCAGGACCAGGCGCGACGCATCAAGCCGCACCACGCCGAGATCACCAAGGTCGATGGCAAGTTCTGCCTGGTGGACACCAGCGGCTACACCTTCATCAACGGCGCCACGCTGCCGGTGGGGCGCAACCGCAAGGTCGCGCTGCGCGACGGCGACGAGCTGACCGTCGGCGTCTACCGCCTCAAGGTGCATCTGGGCAATCGCCACGCCTGGCAGCCGGGCATGCATTCGCTCACCACCCTGGTCGACGACGAGCAGGAGGACGTCACCCGCGACGTCGGCACCGGGCCCTTGCAGCGCGAGCGCAATGGCGAGCTCGAATTCGATCAGCGCGAGGACCCGATCGAGGCGCTGGGCGGGGTGATTCCCGGCTCGCTCCAGCACGACCCGATGAGAGCGCTCGACGACAGCGAACCGAGCAGCCGTGGCATCGACCCGCTGGACGCGCTGCCGTTCACCCGCCACGAGCACTACGGGCAGAACGCGCGCGAACCGCGCGAGGAAGCGGTACGTCTTCCCGGCATCAAATCCCTAACCGGCACCACCAAGCAGAGGAGCAGTGACATGGATGAGCGGCAACTGGACGACCTGGAACGCTCGGTAGGCGAGCAGCTCGAGGACCGCTGGCAGGCGCCAAGGTCGCAGGAGCTGAGCCACGTCGGCGCCGACCCGCTGCTCCGGGGCCTGGGGCTCGATCTTGCGTTTCGTGACAGCGGCGAGCAGCAGGCGTTTCTCGAGGAGGCCGGGCAGACCCTGCGCGCCACCATCGACGGGCTGCGCACCCTGCAGCAGGCCCAGAACGACAGCAGGTACCCGCTGCGCGACCGCCGCCTGCAGCCCATCGAGGACAACCCGCTGCGCCTGGGACTCGATTTCGAGCAGACCGCCGAAACCATGTTCTCGGCCCAGCGCAGCTACGTGCATCTCTCCGCCCCCGAGGCGGTGGCCGAAAGCCTGCGCCACCAGGGCCAGCACCAGGCCGCGGTCGAGGAGGCGATCAAGGAAGCGCTGGGGGCGATTCTCGATGCCTTCTCGCCGGAGGCGATGCTCAAGCGCTTTCACGCCTACCGGGGCGCGGGCAACCGCATCGAGAACGAGGAGGGCTGGGCCTGGGAGATGTACCAGCACTACTACCGCGAGCTC
>NZ_JAMZBD010000190.1:0-5750 GCF_024158685.1 Halomonas sp. 707D4
GCCCTGGTTCGAGACTTCGCTCGAACCCGCCGCGCTCGACGAGCCGCAAGCATTTGACCCGGCGCTGCCTTTCTATGCCCGCCCGACCACCCTCGACGAGCTGATCGCCCTGCGCTCGCGTCATCCCGATGCCAGGCTCGTCGCCGGCGCGACGGATCTCTGGCTCGAGACCACCCAGCAGCTTCGCCCCCTCGAGCAGCTCATCGATGTCACTCGCGTGACCGACCTGCAACGCGTGGAGCCGGCGCATTTTCAATCTCGCCAAGGCTTCTGGGTCGGCAGCGCGGTGACCTACACCGCGCTCGAACCCTTACTCCAGCGCCATTATCCCGGCTTTGCACACCTGCTGACGCGACTGGGCTCACGCCAGATCCGTAACCGGGGAACCCTGGGCGGCAATATCGCCAACGCCTCGCCCATCGGCGATACACCGCCGGTGCTGCTGGCACTGGATGCCTGGGTGGAACTGGCCGGCCCCGACGCCACGCGCACCATGGCGCTGGAGCACTTCTTCCTCGATTATCGCAAGACTGCACTCGCGCGCGACGAGATCATCAGCCGCATCTTTCTACCCGCGCTCGAAGAGCATGCGTCGCTGCGTGTCTGGAAACTCTCCAAGCGCCGCGAGGACGATATCTCGGCGGTACTGGGCGCCTTTCACTACACGCTCGAGAACGGCGTGCTCGCGCAGGTGCGTCTCGGCTTTGGCGGCATGGCAGCCACGCCCAGGCGCGCCGCCGCGGCCGAAGCCGCGCTCGAAGGCCAGCCGCTTTCGAAAGCGAGCTTTCAGGCAGCCCAGCAGGCGCTTTCGGCGGATTTCCAGCCAATGGATGATGTGCGTGGCGGTCGTGCGTATCGCGAGCTGGCGGCGGCCAACCTGCTCGAACGCCTGTACGTCACGCTCACGACCCCGGACCAGGAGGTGATGCTCCATGCGTACGCTCACTAGACTCGATGCCGAAAGCCGCCACGCCCGGCGCGAGCTTGATCGCCAGATCACCGGCGACGGACCTCTGGCGCGCCATACCGTCGATAGCGATGGTCGCCGCCAGGCCGGCGCCTCGAGCCATCACGAAAGTGCGCGCAAGCATGTGACCGGCAAGGCCGCCTACATCGATGATCTCCAGGCGCCGGCGGATGCGCTGCATCTTGCGCTGGGGCTTTCGCCGGTCGCTCACGGGCGCCTTGCGCGCCTGGATCTCGAAGCCGTGCGACGTGCCCCGGGGGTCGTCGATGTCATCACCTTTACCGACGTGCCCGGCCATACCGATATCGGTCCGGTCTTTCCGGGAGACCCGATCTTTGTGGACGAGGCGATCAGCTACGCCGGACAGTGCCTGTTTGCGGTGGCTGCGACTTCCTACACGGCAGCGCGCCAGGCGGTGGAGCTTGCCGAGATCGATATCGACGAGCTTCCTGCACGCCTGGATCCGGTCGCCGCCATCGAGCACGACGAGCGAGTGCGCCCCAGCCACGTCCAGGAGCGTGGCGACTGGCAACAGTGCCTCGAGGAGGCATCGAACGTGATCGAGGGGGCGCTGTTCGTCGGCGGGCAGGAGCACCTTTATCTGGAGGGCCAGGCCTGCCTGGTGCTGCCCACCGAGGACGAAGGCGTCGTCGTCTACACCTCCAACCAGCATCCGAGCGAAACCCAGAAACTGGTCGCCGAGGTGCTGGGTATTCCCTTTCACAGCGTGACCGTGGAGGTTCGCCGGATGGGCGGCGGCTTCGGCGGCAAGGAGACCCAGGCCTCGCCCTGGGCATGCATTGCCGCCATCGTCGCGCGGCGCACGGGACGCGCCGCGCGCCTTCGCCTGCCGCGCAGCGTTGACATGCGCGTGACCGGCAAGCGCCACCCGTTTCACAACCGCTACCGGCTGGCCATCGATGGCGAAGGCGTCATCCAGGGTGGCGAGATCACGCTGATCGGCGACTGCGGTTATTCGCCGGATCTGTCGGATGCCATCGTCGACCGAGCGATGTTCCATGCCGACAACGCGTATTGTCTGAACGCGGCCCGAGTGACAGGCCACCGAGCCCGCACCCATACCGCCTCGAACACTGCTTTTCGCGGCTTTGGCGGCCCGCAGGGCATGATGATCATCGAGGCGGCGATGGACGATATCGCCCGGCGCATCGGCGAGGACCCGCTGACGGTGCGCAAGCGCAACCTCTACCGCCCCGGCTTCGATACCACCCACTACGGGCAGAAGGTGGATCAGACCGCCCTGCTGCACACCTTGATCGATACCCTCGAACGCGATAGCGACTACTGGGCGCGCCGCGACGAGATTCAGCGCTACAACGCCCACAGTCCCATCCTCAGAAAAGGCTTGGCGCTGACGCCGGTGAAGTTCGGCATCTCCTTCACCGCCCAGCACTTGAACCAGGCGGGGGCACTGCTTCACGTCTATACCGATGGCAGCGTGATGATCAATCACGGCGGCACGGAAATGGGCCAGGGGCTGCACACCAAGATCTGCCAGGTCGTGGCGCGCGAGCTGGGGCTCGATCTAGAAGACGTGCGTATCAGCGCCACGCGTACCGACAAGGTGCCCAACACCTCGCCCACGGCCGCCTCGAGCGGAGCCGATCTGAACGGCATGGCGGCGCGTGACGCGGCGATCAGGCTGCGCGAGCGCTTGTTCGATTTCGCCGCTGGCCACTTCGAAGGCGGGCTCGAGCGCGAAGGCATGCGCCTCGAAGATGGCATATTGGTGGCGGGCCTGGGCGAAAGCGAATACCGCCTGCCCTGGGGGGAGCTCGTCCAGACCGCCTACCTGAACCGGATCTCGCTTTCCGAAAAAGGCTTCTACGCCACGCCGCTGATCCACTACGACCGCGCGACTGGCCAGGGTCGGCCCTTCTACTACTACGCCTTCGGTGCGGCGGTGTCGGAAGTCACCGTGGATACCCTGACCGGAGAATACCGGCTGGATCGCGTCGATATCCTCCACGACGTGGGGGATTCGCTCAACCCGGCCATCGACATCGGCCAGATCGAAGGGGGCTTCATCCAGGCGATGGGCTGGCTGACCAGCGAGGAGCTCAAGTGGGACGAACGCGGCGTACTGGTGAGCAACAGCGCCGCTACCTACAAGATTCCGACCTTCGGCGACACGCCGCCGATTTTCAACGTCGCGCTGATGGAGGGGCACCCCAACTCCATGGCGAGCCTGTATCGCTCCAAGGCGGTGGGCGAGCCGCCCTTCATGCTGGGTATCAGCGTCTGGTCGGCGCTGCGCGACGCGCTGGCGAGCCTCGATGACTACCGGACGTCGCCGTCGCTGGATGCGCCGGCGACGCCGGAGCGGGTCATGCTGGCAGCCCAGGCATTGAGGACCAAGGCGCTGTGAACGAGACCCCGTTTGTGACCTGGCACGCCGCGCTGCATCACTGCCAGCAAAACGGCCTGCCCCACGTACTGGCGACCCAGGTCAGCGCCCTGGGCTCGACGCCGCGCGAGCCCGGCGCGCGCATGGTGATCACCCCGAGCTCTGTCATCGATACCCTGGGAGGCGGCACCTTCGAGTGGCAAACCATCGACACGGCGCGCCGCCATCTGGCCGAAGGCAACGCCGGCTTCCACCTGGAGGCCTTTTCACTTGGCGGGCGCAGCGGCCAGTGTTGCGGCGGCTTCGTCAACGTGATGCTGGAAGTATTTCCCGGTGCGCGTACCCACTTGGCGGTGTTCGGCGCCGGCCATGTCGGGCAGGCGATCGTGGCTTTGAGCCATCCCCTGCCTTGGCACCGGCACTGGTTCGACAGCCGCCCGGAGAGCTTCGCGTCGGTCGAGCCCGCGCCAAGACTTGCTACCCATCGCCTGAACGACCCTGCCGCAGCCGTTCGTTCACTACCTTCCGGCTGCCATGTTCTCGTCCTCACCCATAGCCATGACGAGGATTACGCGCTCGTTGACGCGCTCTGCGAACGCGATGACCTGGGTTCGGTCGGCCTGATCGGCTCCCAGAGCAAGTGGAGCAGCTTCAAGCGCCGCCTGCAGCGCACCGGTAAAAGCGAAGCCGCCCTTCGGCGCATGCGTTGCCCTATCGGCACCCTTGGTCAAGGCAAGCTTCAGGACAAGACGCCTTATGCCATCGGGCTATGTACCGTGGCCGAGCTGCTGACACTGACCGATGCGCCCGCTTCCATCGACGACCATCGCGGACTCGAGAGTGCCGCGTTGAAACCGCTTTTCGACGATTTTCAAGAGTTCGACCTACCATGACGAATCACGCAGACGTCTTCATTCGCGGGGAGCTTCTCAGCTTCGCTGCGGACCCCGGCCACAATGATCGCCCTGCTCCGGGCAGCATCGAGCACCACGAGGATGGGCTTCTCTGGCTCAAGGGCGGTCATATCCATGCCGTCGGTCAGTACGAGCACCTGCGCGCCATACTGCCCGCGGGGGCCGATGTACGCGACTATCGCGGCAAGCTCATCATGCCAGGCTTCATCGACAGCCACGTCCACTACGTGCAGCTCGACATCATGGCCTCTTACGGACGTCAGCTACTGGATTGGCTCAACGAGTACACCTTTCCGGAAGAGTGTCGTTTTCAAGACGCCGAACATGCACAGTCGCTTTCCCAGGCGTTTCTCGACGAAATGCTGCGGGCGGGCACCACCACCGCCCAGGTGTTCGGCTCGAGCCACCCGGGGTCCATCGATGCGTTTTTCTCCGAAAGCCGGGCGCGCGGGCTGCGTATGCTGGCCGGCAAGGTGATGATGGATCGCAACGCCCCGGACGCCCTTTTAGACGGTGCTCACGGCGTGGCCGACACCGAACGGCTGATCGCCGATTGGCATGGGTGTGATCGGCTGGGCTACAGCGTCACACCGCGTTTCGCCCCGACCTCCACCGCCGCGCAGATGGATGCGGCCGGCGCGCTGCTTAGAAACGATGAGAGTCTCTGGCTGCAGACGCATCTTGCCGAAAACGAGGGTGAGTTGAAATGGGTGGCCGAGCTCTTTCCAGGTAGCCGCGATTATCTGGCTGTATACGAAAAGGCGGGCCTGGTCGGGCCGAAAAGCACTTTTGCCCACGGCGTGCATCTCGACGACAGCATGCGCAAGCGCCTGGCCGCCAATGGGGCTCATATCGCCTTCTGCCCGAGTTCGAACCTCTTCCTCGGCAGCGGCCTGTTCGACCGTGAAGCGGCTTACCGCGCAGGCATGGCCTTCACTTATGCCAGTGACATCGGTGCAGGTACCGACCTGAGCGGCTTCGGCACGCTGAAAAGCGCTTACCAGGTGGGCCAGCTTTGCCAGCAGCCACTCACGGCGTGGCAAGGGTTCTACGCATTGACTCACGGCAATGCCCGCACACTATCGCTCGATCATGCCATCGGCCAGCTCAAGCCCTGCATGGAAGCGGATTTCATCGTCATCGACCCATGCGCCACGCCGCTTCTGGCTCGGCGTATCGAAAGGTGTACCACGCTTGGTGAAAAGCTTTTTGCCCTGATGATCCTGGCCGACGACCGCGCCATTTTCGAGACGTGGGCCAACGGCGAGTGCCAACATCGCCGAGACGACCGCTAAGCATCAGCGCTGCCGCAACCTGCGGCAGCTCTCCTGCTTTCGAGCATAGATAAATAATTCCAGGCATAAAAAAATCCCCCGCCTCACAGAGACGGGGGATTTTTCAGATAGGTGCCTGACGATGACCTACTCTCGCATGGGGAGGCCCCACACTACCATCGGCGCGTTGCGGTTTCACTTCCGAGTTCGGCATGGGATCGGGTGGT
>NZ_JAMZBD010000191.1:0-5715 GCF_024158685.1 Halomonas sp. 707D4
GCATCATCCAACGACATGGGGCAACCAGAGGGTCAGGCCGGGAAACAGGATCAACAGGAGCAGCACGCCGAGCGCCATCAGCACGAACGGCCAGATCGTCCTGAACAGCGACACGATCTCGAGCCGGCTGACGGCGGCGGCGACGAACACGCAGGCGCCCAGCGGCGGGGTGATCAGGGCGATGGTGATGTTGAGCGTGATGATCACGCCCAGGTGCACCGGATCGATCCCCGCCATCATCGCCACCGGGGCGAAGATCGGCGTCAGCAGCATCAGGGCCGACACCTCCTCCATGAACATGCCGGTGACGAAGGTGATCGCGCTCAACAGCAGCAGGATGATCACGGCGTGGTCGATGTAAGGGGTGAGCAGCGAGACGAACTGGGCCGGCACCTGGGCGTAGGAGAGCAGCCAGCTGATGGTGGCCGACGCCGCCATGATCAGAAAGATCGTCGAGGTGAGCCGCGCGGTGTCCTTGATCGCCTGCCAGCAGTGGCGAAGCCGCAAGCCCCCGAGGACCGCGCCGCACAGCGCCACGTAGAGCGCGGTGAGCGCGCCGGATTCGGTCGGCGTGACCAGCCCCAGCACGATGCCGGCGACGATGATGAACGGCGCGACCAGCGCCGGCAGGGCGGCGACGAACGCCACGCCAAGCTCGCGGGGCCGGGGCAGCCGCCCGCTCTTGGGCAGCCGGTGGCGCCAGGCGTACCAGGCGTTCATGGCCATGAAGGCGACGCCCAGCAAGAGCCCGGGCACGATGCCGGCCAGAAACAGATCACCCACCGAGGTGTTGGTCAGCGACGCGTAGAGGATCATGAAGATGCTCGGCGGAATGATCGGCCCGATCAGCGAGCTTCCTGCGGTGAGGCCGGCGGCGAAGGCGCGCGAGTAGCCCTCCTTCTCCATCGCCGGAACCAGGAGCGAGCCGAGTGCCGAGGTGTCCGCCACCGCCGAGCCGTTGACCCCGGCGAAGAACACGCTCGACACCACGTTGACGTGGCCCATGCCGCCGCGCAGGTGGCCCACCATCAGCCGCGCCAGGCCCATCAGGCGCTCGGTCAGCCCGCTTGCGTTCATCAGGTTGCCGGCCAGGATGAACAGCGGAATCGCCATCAGCGAGAACACGTCGATGCCGCCGAAGAACTGCTGGGGCATCATGCGCAAAATCATCGAGGGATCGACGAACAGAAAGCCGGAAAGCGCGGTGACCAGCAGCGCGATGAACAGCGGCAGGCCCAGCAGCACGTGGGCGAGAAAGATCGCCAGCATGGTCAGGATCATTGGTCGTCCTCCACGGTCTTGAGCGGGGCGGGGCCGTAGAGCAGCACATGTACGGCCAGCAGCGCGAAGCCGATGGCCAGTGAAAGCAGCGGGATCGAGCGGCTGATGCCGAGCCCCGAGGTCTTGAACAGCCCGATCGACGGCGACATCGCGTAGCGGTAGCTCACGAAGGCGCCGCCGAGGGCGATGGCCAGCGTCACCAGCCACTGATAGACCACCAGTGCCGCCGCAAGGCGCCCGGGCAGGCGCCGCTCCAGGAGTGCCACGCGCATGTGCCCGCCCTCGGCCCACACGGCGCCGGCGGCGAGCATGACGGTGGCGATGATCAAGAAGCGGGAGAGCTCGTCGGTCCAGATCGGCGCACCGCCGAGCAGGTAGCGGGTCAGCACCCCGTAGAGAATGATCAGCACGTTCGTCGCCAGAAGGGCTCCGGCGATGGTCAGCGAAAGGGAACGGCTGACGGCGAGCAGACGATGGCGAAAGGTTATTAGCATAGTATCGCTCCTGCGGCGGCCAGAAAAAGGGCTAGCCGAAGCTAGCCCTGACAAGCGAGGAAACGGCTTATTCGGCGAGCGTTTCGACGCCGGCGTCCTCGAGCGCCATGTCGATCCAGCGCTGCTCGATGCCGCGCTCGGCGAGCCACTCGAGGTAGGCGGGCTGACCGATGGTCTGGAACGCCTCGAGCTCCTCGTGGGTCGGGCGAATCACTTCCATGCCCTCGGCCTCGAGGTAGGCGATGCGCGTGTCGACCTGGGATTCGTTGATCTCGCGGGCGCGCTGGTTGGCTTCTGCCACGGCGTCCTGGAAGGCGGCGCGCAGTTCGTCGTCCCAGCTTTCGATCATCTCGCTGTTGCCGACCAGGAACTGGTCCGAGTACTGGATGTTGGCCAGGGTCAGGTAGTCCTGAACCTCGTAGAGGCTCGCCAGGATGATGTACATCGGCGGGTTCATCTGGCCGTTGGCGATGCCGGTGCGCAGCGCCATGTAGGTCTCGGTCCAGGGGATCGGCGTGCCGGAGGCGCCGAAGGATTCGTAGAGCGCTACCTGGCTCGGGTCCATGGCGCGAAAGCGCAGGCCTTCGAAGTCGCCGGGCTCGCGGATCGGGCGCTCGTTGTTGGTGAAGGCCAGAAAGCCGCCTTCCTCGACCACCGCCAGCATGTCGACGCCGGTGCGCTCGCTGAACTCCTCGCTGAAGGCCTGCCAGTAGCGGCCTTCGTCGAAGAAGGTGCGCGCGGCGCTGAAATCCTCGAACAGGAACGGAATGGCGCTGACGAACAGCTCGTCGGCCAGCGGCGAGATACCGGCGAAGGAGGCGATGTTGAGCATGGGCGTGTTCATCGTCTGCTCCATGCGCTCCTCTTCGCTGCCCAGCATGCTGTTGGGGAACAGGCGCAGCTCGATCTCGTTGTCGGTGCGCTCCTCCACCAGCTCCTTGAGATTGGTCGCGAACACGTGCACCGCGTTCTTGTCCGGGTCCGGTGCGCCGTTGTAGCTCAGGTTGATGGTGGTCGCGGCCAGCGCGGTCTGAGTCATGGCCAGCGAGCCGAGCAGGCACGCAGCGCCCAGGCGCGTGAGGTTGAAACGCAGCATGGTAAGATTCCCTTGATTGGTGGGGTAGGCGAGTATGAGAAGCCTACTTATCGTTATTAACAAATTTGCATGAGGAGACTATGCATTGATGTGTTGACTATGCAATACCCGAAGTGTTGCGTTTATAACAACAGGCGCGGCGCGTTGGCGGAAAAGAAGCGCATGTCATGGTGCAGGTGCTTGAGGCAAGTGGCCGCCGCCACGGTGAGCTCGTGGCCCTTGAGGCTGACGATCTGGGCACGGGCCTCGTTCATCAAGGCGTAGCGCATCGGCAGGGTGACGATCTCGCCGCGCTGGATCTCGTCCTCCACGGTCAGCTCCGGCATGAAGGTGACGCCGATGCCCGAGCGCACGAAGTTCTTCAGCACCGCCACCGAGTTGGTGTAGAGGCGCGCTTCCAGATGAATGCGCTCGTGGTGCTCCACCATGTTGACCATCTGGCGCATGCCGAAGGGGTTGTCCATCAGCCCCAGCGGCCAGTCGCTCAGGTCGTCGAGGGTGATCGCCCGCTTAAGCCTGCACAGCGGATGCCCCGGCGGCACGATCAGATCCAGCGGCTGGCGCGTCTCGACGTGGCAGTGAAGCGCCGGGTCCATCGGCGGGGCGTAGAGCAGCGCCAGATCCACCTCGTAATCCTTCAACAGCGACATCGCCTCGTTCACCCCGGCCATGCGAATGTCCACGTTGATGCCCTGGAAGGCGGTCATGAACGCCTCCAGCGGGCGGGCGATCAGATCGGCGATGAACCCCTCGCCGACGGCGATGCGAACGCGTCCGCGGGAAAGCCCCTGCAAGGCGGTCAGCCGGGAGAGCACCGCCTCCTCCTGGGCGCGCTGGGTGTTGAAGTGCTGGGCCAGCAGGATGCCCGCCTGGGTGGCCCGCATGCCGCTGCCCACCCGCTCGCACAGCTTGCTGCCAAGCGTCTCCTCCAGCGCCTTGATCTGGCGGCTCAGCGCCGACGGGTCGACGTCCAGGTGCGCCGCCGCCCGGCGCAGCGACCCCCGGCGGATGACCTCGTTGAGGTAGACGAGCGCGCGCTGGTTGAGCATGGAAAACCACCTGCCGGCAAGGGGTTGGAAAAACGCGCCCTAGTCTAGCAGACCCGGCGCGGGTAAAGGCGCCGAGGAGGGCGGACGCTTTGCTTTGCCCTGCCTGGTGTTTTCGCCGACAATGCCTGACTCCTTTCGATCTGAGGCAGAACGGATGCAAGCTAACGGATTTTTCGGTGGGGTGGGCGAGGCCATCGGCGAGGCGATTCGCGTGGTGGTGGAGTTTCTGCTGGGGATTTTCACCAACTTCTTCGGGGCGTTCGGCGACTTCATCGATGGCCTCACCCGGTCGCTGGGCATCAATGCTTCGTTCTTCAGCATCGCGGTGCTGGTCATCGGCCTTCTGATCCTGTGGGGGGGCATCAAGTCGTTTCTGCGCGGCTCGATCCTCGGTGGCATCGTCAAGACGCTCCTTGCGCTGTTCATTCTCTCCTGGCTGATGATGTAGCGTTGGCCGAGCACGGCGCATGAATCGAATTCATTAGCGGGTGATCGATTACCATTTGCTTATCTGGTGCATTTTGCGATCATTTGCACTCTTTTAGTGCTTGAGAAAATTGATTGCTAAAGAGAGTGCCATGAGAAGCTATCTAGGCAAGATGCGCGGTGAGCCCTTCAAGCGTGGCCGGGTCGGCTGGCAGGATGCGCTCTGGTCCTGGATCGGGGCGTTCAGCGGAATGGCGCTGATCTGCTGGCTGAGCACCCACTGGCTGAGCCAGCAGCTTTTGATCGTGGGCTCCTTCGGCGCTACCTCGGTGCTGATCTACGCCGCCCCGGAAAGCCCCTTCGCCCAGCCCAGCCACGTGCTGTTCGGCAGCATGTTCTCGGCCGCCATCGGCGTTGCCTGCTTTCAACTGCTCGGCGCCACGTCGGTGGCCATGGCGCTGGCGGTATCGCTCTCCATCCTGGTCATGCAGCTCACCCACACGGTGCACCCGCCAGGGGCCGCCGCCGCGCTGATCGCCGTGGGTGGCGGTTCGAGCGTGCATCAGCTGGGCTGGTGGTACCCGCTGGCGCCGATCGGCATCGGCTGCGTGGTGATGCTGGTGGTGGCGATCCTGGTCAACAACCTGGCCCGCCACCGCCGCTACCCGCGCTACTGGTAACGCTAAAGGCGCCCGAGCTGCGCCTCCAGCGCGAAGATGTGCGCGTCTTCCACGTTCAACTCGCGTAGCGCCTGGGCCAGGTTGATCAGATAGTCGCGGTTGGGCCCGCTCGGGCCCACGGCCTCGTGGATATGACGCGCCATGGCCTCGATGGGTGCCGGGCCCAGAAACGCCGGGTTCTCGTCGGTGGCCATGTAGACGAGGCCCTGAGCCTTGCCGCCGTCGGCGAAATGCGCAGCGGCGTGATCTCGCGCAGGTAGCCGTTCTTCTCGCGGTGATCGAGCGGCGCAAGCGTCGCCTCGTCGATGCGATACGCCATGCCGTGACACACCGCGCCCTCCACGGGGATCAGCGTGACCACCCGCCCCGGCGCCTCCGGGGTGCCGCGGTGATCGTGGGAGCCTTGCCAGAAACGCCGCTCCCAGCCCTCGATGAAGGCGCGGCGACGCTCCAGAAAGGGGAAGTCCGCCTTCCAGATCAGCGAGCCGTAGCCGAAGATCCAGATGTCGCCGTGTTCGTCGACGGGGCGGCGGGCGCGGTTGAGGGCGGTGGTGTCGATCATCGAGGTCAGCCAGAACGGGGTCAAACGGCCATGATACCATGGCCGAAAACGCTCACGAGGAGACCTTCATGCGCGCCATCTTTCTGGTCGACAACGGCTCGCTCAAGCCCGCCGCCGTGTTCAATCT
>NZ_JAMZBD010000192.1:0-5673 GCF_024158685.1 Halomonas sp. 707D4
CGCCTTGTACATCGGCCGCCCGGCGGTGCCGCCGGGCTCGCCGTCGTCGGAAAAGCCGATGTGGGTCTGCTCGCCGGGGGGGCCTGCGATGAAGGCGCTGCAGTGGTGGCTGGCGGCGGGGTGAGCGCTGCGCGCCTGCTCGAGCAGGGTCTCGAAGGCGGCGACGGTGGGGGCATGGCAGAGCCAGGCGATGAACTGGCTCTTCTCGACGACGGTATCGACGCGGTGGTGTTCGTCCGGCGGCAGGTGCGGGGCTCGGTAACGCACGCGGGGCTCCCTGGGTGGCGGTCAGTGGCGCCGGACGGGCCTCGGGGCTTCGACACCCATCACCATGCCCAGCACCTGGATGTCGCCATTATGCAGGAAAACCGTCGGCAGCGTCTGGTCCTCCGGGCACAGGCGCACGCCCAGGCGGCTGATGGAGAGCTCTCTGAGCGCGACCTCGCGCTGGTTGATGGTCGCCGAGGCAATCTCATGATGCGGGCCGCGCTGATGGCGGCGAAGCACGATGACGTCGCCGTCGAAGAGATTGTACTGGCGCATGCGATGACCCCGCACGCGTACCGCGTAGGTGTTGCGCCGCGTGACCTCGCGCTCGCCGTCCGGTGAACGCAGGCCGGCAGAGGGCGGTGCGGCGCGCAGCGTATTGGCGTTATCCGGCAGTCGGGGTGCGATCGTCATCGATTCTCTCCAGCGTGGCGCCCACTCCCTAGGCGTTGAATGAGGTGAACTCGCCAACTCATGTCTATTCGTACAGTGGTTGGAGTATAAGCCTGTCTTTGCATACAGTGCTAGTGCCTGTATGTGAACTTTTCGAGTAGCCCCTTTTTCGCTCGTGGGTCGTGCCGACACCCCGGCGCCCCGCGCTGGCGAAAAAGCCCCTTTTTGTGTACAGTGCGCGCGATACTCAATCCCCGGGAGACGTCTTTGAGCCTGCGCCTTCAAGCCCGCGAGCTTGCCTGCGAGCGCGATGACCGCGTGCTGTTTAAAGGACTCGACGTCACCCTCGACGCCGGCGAGATTCTTTGCGTCGAAGGCCCCAACGGCAGCGGCAAGACGACGCTTTTGAAGATCCTGTCCGGCCAGCTCGGCGACTATACCGGCGAGCTTCGTTACCGGGGCGAGCCGCTGCGCCGCTGCCGCGAACGCTTTCTGGCCAATCTTCTCTATCTGGGGCACTCGGCGGGGGTCAAGGCGGGGCTTTCCGCGCTCGAGAACCTTGCCTGGTACCAGGCGCTCGCCGGCGACGTTCCCGACGAGGCGGCCTGCGAGCGCGCCCTCGAGGAGATCGGCCTGGCCGGGTTCGAGGACGTGCCGGTCGCTCAGCTCTCCGCCGGTCAGGCACGCCGGGTGGCGCTGTCGCGGCTGGCGCTTGGCTATCGCGAGCTGTGGATTCTCGACGAGCCTTTCACCGCCATCGACAAGCGCGGGGTCGCGGCGCTCGAGCGCCGGCTGCTCGCCCACGCCGAGCGTGGCGGAAGCGTGGTGATCACTACCCACCACGCGCTGGGTAACGTTGCCGGCGTGCGCCGCCTGACACTGGGCGAGTCGGCTGGCCAGGAGGCGGCGTGAGCGAGCAGCCGGCAACGCCACCCGGGGGGCTTTGGAAAGCGTTCAAGGCCACCTTGAAGCGCGACGTGACGCTGGCGCTGCGCCGGCGGGGCGACGTGCTCAACCCGCTGGTGTTCTATGCGCTGGTCATCACGCTGTTTCCCATCGGCATCTCGCCGGACCCGGAGCGGCTGTCACTGATCGCGCCCGGGCTTCTATGGGTGGCGGCGCTGCTGGCGGCGCTGCTTTCGCTGGACACGCTTTTTCGTGGCGACTTCGAGGATGGTACCCTCGAGCAGCTGCTGCTCGCGCCCCAGCCGCTGACGGCGCTGGTGATGGCGAAGGTGAGCGTTCACTGGCTGCTCACCGGGCTTCCGCTTTCGCTGATGGCGCCGCTGCTCGGGGTGATGCTGGCGCTGCCGCCGGGAAGCTACGCGGTGCTTGCGCTGTCGCTTGCGCTGGGCAGCGCGAGCCTGAGCCTGATCGGCGCCATCGGTGCAGCGCTCACGGTGGGGCTTGCCCGGGGCGGGGCGCTGTTGTCGCTCTTGATCCTGCCGCTCTACATTCCGGTGCTCATCTTCGGTACCGGTGCCGTCCAGGCGGCCGCCGTGGGCGGCGCCGGGGCGTACCTGGCGATCCTCGGGGCGCTTCTGGCGCTGGCGCTGATACTGGCGCCGCTGGCCATCGCCGTCTCGCTTCGTATCAGTATCAACGGTTGAGGACGCCTTCATGTGGGCCTTCATTCACAAGTTCGGATCCCCCAAGTGGTTCTACGCCATCAGCGCCCGGCTCGAGCCCTGGTGCTGGGCGCTGGCGGCGCTGGCGCTGGGCGTCGGCACGCTGTGGGGACTGGCGGTGGCGCCGGCGGACTACCAGCAGGGCGAGAGCTTTCGCATCATCTACGTGCACGTGCCGGCGGCGCTGCTCGCCCAGTCGATCTTCGTCGCCATGGCGCTTTCCGGGCTCGTCTTCATGGTCTGGAAGATCAAGGTGGCGGACATGGCGGCGACGGTGATGGCGCCCTTCGGTGCCATGATGACCTTTGCGGCGCTGTTCTCCGGGGCGGTGTGGGGCATTCCCACCTGGGGCACCTGGTGGGAATGGGACGCGCGGCTGACCTCGATGCTGATCCTGCTGTTTCTCTATCTGGGCGTGATCGCGCTGCGCGGCGCCTTCGCCCGGCGCGACAGCGGGGCGCGGGCCGCGTCGCTGCTCGCTTTGGTCGGGGTGATCAACATCCCGATCATCAAGTACTCCGTGGAGTGGTGGTACACCCTGCACCAGTCCGCCACCTTCACCCTGACCTCGCGCCCGGCCATGCCGGCCTCGATGTGGCTGCCGCTTCTGATCATGCTGGTCGGCTTCTACAGCTTCTTCACGGCGCTGACACTTGCGCGCACGCGCAGCGAGATAGTGAAGCGCGAAGGCGACAAGCGCTGGGTGCGCGCGCTGGTCGACAAGGAGCATTGATGGCTTTCACGTCCCTGCAGGAGTTCTTCGCCATGGGCGGCCACGGCGTCTACGTCTGGGCTGCCTGGGGGGTGACCGCGGCGCTGTTCGCGGCAAGCCTTCTCCAGGCGCGCCTGGAGCGGCGCGCCCTGCTCAAGCGACTTTCGCGCCGCGTGCGTCGCGACGCCCGGCGTCGCCAGACGACCGACCCCGCTCACTCTTCAAGGCCCAAGGTGGACGATGACGCCTAAACGCAAGCAGCGGCTCTTCGCGCTTCTCGGGATCGTGGTACTCGCGGCCATCGCCGTGGGACTGACCCTCTTCGCGCTGCGCGCCAACATCAACCTGTTCTTCAGCCCGGTGCAGATCAAACAGGGCCAGGCGCCGCTGGAGCGCCAGATCCGCGCCGGCGGGCTGGTCAAGGCGGGCTCCGTCGCCCGCGACCCGCAGAGCCTGGACGTCGCCTTCACGGTCACCGACTACGTGGAGGAGGTCGAGGTCGCCTACAGCGGCATCCTGCCGGACCTGTTTCGCGAGGGGCAGGGCGTGGTGGTGGTCGGCGAACTCCAGAGCGATGGCCGGATCCGCGCCGACAAGGTGCTGGCCCGCCACGACGAGAACTACATGCCGCCGGAGGTGGCCCAGGCGCTGGAAGAGGCGGGCTACTCGCCGGCGGACTACCAGCAGAAGGCCGAACAGGTGGTCAAGGAGCTGGAGGCCCGGGCGGGTTTCCAGCCAGACGAGAACTAGCGCGTATGTCGATCGAGATCATTCCGGAAGTGGGCCATTTCGCGCTGATGATGGCGCTGGTGATGGCGGTCATCCAGGCCGTGGTGCCGCTGGCGGGTGTCGCGACGAGGCGTCCGCTGTGGATGGCCTACGGCGCGCCCATGGCGGCCGGGCAGTTCGTGTTCCTGGCCCTGGCCTACCTGTGCCTGAGCGCAAGCTACCTGCTGGACGACTTCAGCGTCGCCAACGTGGCCAACAACTCCAACTCGCTGCTGCCCTGGTACTACAAGGCCAGCGCCGTGTGGGGCAACCACGAGGGGTCGGTGCTGTTGTGGAGCCTGATGCTCGCCGGCTGGGGCTTCGCCGCCTCGGCGTTCTCGAATTCGCTTCCGCGTGACATGGTGGCGCGGGTGCAGAGCGTCATGGCGATGGTCAGCGCGGGCTTTCTGCTGTTCATCCTGATGACCTCCAATCCTTTCGAGCGGCTGTTGCCCAACGTGCCCGCCGACGGCGCCGACCTGAACCCGCTGCTGCAGGATTTCGGCCTGGTGGTTCACCCGCCGATGCTCTACATGGGCTACGTCGGCTTCTCGGTGGTGTTCGCCTTCGCCATCGCAGCACTCATGGGCGGACGTCTGGATGCGGCCTGGACCCGCTGGGCGCGGCCCTGGGCCAACGTCGCCTGGGCGTTTCTGACCGTCGGCATCGCACTCGGCAGCTGGTGGGCCTACTACGAGCTCGGCTGGGGCGGCTGGTGGTTCTGGGACCCGGTGGAGAACGCCTCGCTTCTGCCCTGGCTCACCGGCACGGCGCTTTTGCATTCGCTGGCGGTGACCGAAAAGCGCGGCTCCTTCAAGAGCTGGACGGTGCTGCTGGCCATCGCCACCTTTTCGCTGTCGCTGATGGGGACCTTTCTGGTGCGCTCCGGCGTGCTCACTTCGGTGCACGCCTTCGCCAACGACCCTTCCCGCGGGTTCTTCATCCTGGTGCTGCTCGGCGTGACGGTGACGCTGTCGCTTTTGCTGTTCGCCCTGCGCGCCCCCCGGGTGAGCCACCGGGTGGGCTTTGGCTGGCTCTCGCGGGACTCCTTGCTTCTGGTCAACAACCTGCTGCTGGTGATCATGACCGTCACGGTGCTTCTGGGCACGCTCTACCCGCTGATCCTCGACTCCCTGAACCTGGGCAAGATCAGCGTGGGTCCGCCCTACTTCAACGCGCTGTTCGTGCCGCTCACGGTCGTGCTGTGCGCCTTCATGGGGCTCGGGCCCTCGGCGCGCTGGAAGCGCATGGGCGCCCGGGAGCTTGTGACGAAGCTCTGGCTGGCCGGGGCGGCGGCCCTGGTGATCGGCGTGCTGGCGCCACTGCTCTACGCCGGGCAGTGGAATCTCTGGGTGAGCCTGGGGCTGGTCGCGGCGCTGTGGATCGTGCTGCCGCTGGTGCGCGACGTGATCGACAAGTGCCGCCACGCGGGCTCTCTGGGACGAGGGCTTGCTAGGCTCACGCCGGCCTACTGGGGCATGGTGCTGGGGCACCTAGGCCTGGCGGTCACCCTCGTCGGCGTCACGGTGGTGTCGAACTACAACGTCGAACGCAACGTGCGCATGGCACCGGACGTCACCGTCGAGGTGGCCGGCTACCAGTTCACCATGCGTGAACTGACGAGCCGGCGCGGGCCGAACTTCCTCGCCGATACCTCGCTGATCGAGGTGCGCCGGGGAGACGACGGGCGCACCTTCATGATGCACCCGGAAAAACGCCTCTACCTCGCCACCGGCATGCCCATGACCCAGGTAGCGCTGCGCCCGGGGCTTTTCCGCGATCTCTACGTGGCGATGGGGGAGGACCTGGACGACGGCAGCTACGCCATGCGCATCCAGTACAAGCCCTTCGTGCGCTGGCTGTGGCTCGGCGCGCTGTTGATGGCGCTGGGCGCGATACTGGCGG
>NZ_JAMZBD010000193.1:0-5670 GCF_024158685.1 Halomonas sp. 707D4
GGTGGCGTGCACGCCACCCGTCAGGTGATCCACTTCGACCCGCCGACGGCGCGCAGCGAGAAGGCCTGGATCTTCGGCGCCAATAGCAACCTGCCGCGGGACCTGGCCATTCGCTGGGTCAAGCCGGTCGCCGACGACTTCCATAGCCGCCTGGGGGCGCTCGCCCGGCGTTACCGCTATATCTTCCTGAACCAGCTGAGCCGTCCGGTGATGGAGCGCCACAACGTCACCTGGTGTCGCGACCCGCTCGACGCGCCGGCGATGCACCGCGCCGCCCAGGCGCTGGTGGGCGAGCACGACTTCTCGAGTTTTCGCGCCGCGGGCTGCCAGTCCAAGTCGCCCTGGCGGCAGATGCACTTTTGCGAGGTCAACCGCTTCGGCCCGCTGGTGGTCATCGACATCCAGGGCAACGCCTTTCTGCACCACATGATTCGCAACATCGCAGGCGCCCTGGCGAGCGTCGGGCGGGGCGCCCGGGGCGAGAGCTACATTAAGGAGCTGCTCGACAAGCGCAGCCGCCGCGAGGGCGACGTGACCGCGCCGGCCTGCGGGCTGCACTTCGTCGACTCGATCTACGACGAGCGCTTTGAACTGCCGCGCGAGCCGCTGGGCCCGAACCTGCTCGCCTTCACCGGCGAATGGAGCGGCGAGCGGGCGCTGCCGGACAACGCGCGCATCGCCGCCCGGCGCAAGCTCAGCTTCGCCGGTGCCCTGGACCCTCGGCCCTAGGCCTTAGGCACATTGCGCGGTCTTTCGTCATCCAGCCATTTCATCCAGCCATTCAAGGGAGCACCATGCGCACGCGCATCAAGTTTTGCGGGCTCACGCGAGCCGAGGATATCGACCACGCCGTGACCCTCGGGGTGGATGCGCTGGGGTTCGTGCTCTGGCCCCACAGCAAGCGGGCGATCTCCTTGCAGGCCCTGAAGGAGCTTGCATCGAACGTGCCGGCCTTCGTCACCCGGGTGGGGCTGTTCGTCGATCAGCCGCGCGAGGAGATCGAGCCGGCGCTGGCGCACCTGGATCTGCTGCAGTTTCACGGCGACGAGACGCCGGCGTTCTGCGCCCAGTTCGGCAAGCCCTGGATCAAGGCGCTGCGCATGCGCGAAGGAGTCGATCTCGCAGCCGCCGCAGAAGCTTACGCGGGCGCCCAGGCGCTGCTGCTGGATGCCTATCGCCCCGGCGTCCCCGGCGGCACCGGCGAGGTCTTCGACTGGTCGAGAATTCCCGCATCCCTGGCAAAACCTGTTATCCTCGCCGGTGGATTGAACCCGTCCAACGCCGCCGGGGCGGTCGCTGCGGTCGCCCCCTATGCGCTGGATGTCTCCGGCGGTATCGAGGCTTCGCCGGGGGTCAAATCCCGCCAAGCCATGAGCGAGTTCGCGCGCCAGGTGGCGCTCGCCGATCGCGGCGCCGAGTAGCGTCCGGCGCGAACGCTCAAGCCCACGTTCATCGACTGTTTGCCTGCTGGCGATCTTGAGAGGTGCCTTTGTGAGTGTCTCAGCAACGGGGGAGACCCCCAACGCGAAGCCCGGCCTGAGCGATCTGACCCGGCTGCCGGATGCGCGCGGACATTTCGGGCCCTACGGCGGCCGGTTCGTGTCGGAGACCTTGAGCTTCGCGCTCGAGGATCTGGAAAAGACCTACCAAAGCCTGCGTGACGACCCCGACTTCCAGGCCGAGTTCGACGTCGACCTGGCCCACTACGTGGGGCGCCCGTCGCCGCTCTACCATGCCAAGCGCTGGTCCGAGTCCCTCGGCGGCGCGCAGATCTGGCTCAAGCGCGAGGATCTCAACCACACCGGCGCCCACAAGGTGAACAACACCATCGGCCAGGCGCTGCTCGCCAAGCGCAGCGGCAAGCCGCGGGTGATCGCCGAGACCGGCGCCGGCCAGCACGGCGTGGCCACCGCCACGGTCGCCGCACGCCTCGGGCTCTCCTGCGATATCTACATGGGTGCGACTGACGTCGAGCGTCAGAAGCTCAATGTCTACCGCATGCACCTGCTCGGCGCTCGCGTCATTCCGGTGGAGTCCGGTACCCGCACGCTCAAGGACGCCATGAACGAGGCGCTCAGGGACTGGGTGACCAACGTCGACGACACCTTCTACATCATCGGCACCGTGGCCGGGCCCCACCCGTACCCGCAGCTGGTGCGCGACTTCAACGCCGTGACCGGGCGCGAGGCGCGCCGCCAGTCCCTCGAGCAGATCGGTCGGCTGCCGGATGCGCTCATCGCCTGCGTCGGCGGTGGCTCCAACGCCATCGGGCTGTTCTATCCCTTCGTCGAGGACGAGGGGGTCGCGATGTACGGCGTCGAGGCCGGTGGCGACGGCGTCGAGACCGGCCGCCACGCGGCACCCCTGGCCTCCAATGCGCCGCGCGGGGTGCTGCACGGCAACCGTACCTACCTGATGTCCGACGAGGCGGGGCAGGTGTCGGATACCCATTCGATCTCCGCCGGGCTCGACTACCCGGGCGTGGGGCCCGAGCATGCGCTGTGGAAGGATGTCGGGCGGGTCGAGTACGTCACCGCCAACGACAAGGAAGTGCTCGAGGCGTTTCGCGAGCTGACCCGCATGGAGGGCATCATGCCGGCGCTCGAGTCCGCCCACGCCCTGGCCCACGCCAAGGTGCTGGCGCCGACCATGGGGCGTGATCAGCACATCGTGGTCAATCTCTCCGGGCGCGGCGACAAGGACATCATGACCGTTGCCGACATCGACGGCATCACGTTTTGAGGGTGAGCATGAACCGTATCGATCAGCGCTTCGACGAACTCAAGCACCAGGGCCGCAAGGCCCTGATTCCCTACATCACCGCCGGCGACCCGGGCCCGGAGCACACCGTGGGCTTCATGCACGCGCTGGTCGAGGCCGGGGCCGACGTGATCGAGCTCGGCGTGCCGTTCTCCGACCCGATGGCCGACGGCCCGGTGATTCAGAAGGCCTGCGAGCGGGCGCTGGCCAAGGGCACGCGGCTGGTGGATCTTCTGGACATGGTGGCCGAGTTCCGCCAGAGCGATACCCGCACGCCGGTGGTGCTGATGGGCTACCTGAACCCCATCGAGCGGATCGGCTACGCCGCCTTCGCCGATCGGGCGGCGCGCGCGGGCGTCGACGGGGTACTGGTGGTGGACATGCCCCCGGAGGAGGCCGACGAGTTCGGACCTATCCTCAAACAGCGTGATTTGGCTGCAATTTTCCTCGTTGCGCCTACCACTTCCCGTGGCCGAGCCGCTACAATATGCGCCCATGGTGAAGGGTATCTTTACTACGTGTCGCTCAAGGGCGTCACCGGTGCCGCCACCCTCAATGCCCAGGACGTCGCCGAGCACCTCGCGCCACTGCGCGAGTTGACGCGCCTTCCTCTATGTGTGGGCTTCGGCATTCGCGACGGCATCACTGCCGCCGAAGTGGCCAAGGTGGCCGACGGGGTGATCGTCGGCAGTGCGTTGGTGAACCGTATCGCCGAACACGCCGATACCCCGGAAGTGATCGCCGGCGAGCTTGCGAGCGTGCTGAGCGAGATGCGCACCGCGATGGACGCCTGAGGGCCTCCATCGCCAGAACTGAATTTGATCGACGACACCCATAGCCTGGCAAGGCCGGGCGTGACGACTACGGAAGCCTTTTTGATATGAGCTGGTTAGATAAAATCGTACCTTCCATGGGGCGTATCCAGCGTAAGGACCGTCGTGCCAGCGTGCCCGACGGTCTCTGGCGTAAATGTCCCAAGTGCGAGGCGGTGCTTTACCTGCCCGAGCTTGAGAAGCACCAGAGCGTATGCCCCAAGTGCGATCATCACCTGCGCCTGACCGCACGCAAGCGCCTGGACTGGTTCCTCGACAAGGAGGGGCGCGAGGAGATCGCCGCGGACCTCGAGCCCGTCGACCGGCTCAAGTTCAAGGACTCCAAGAAGTACAAGGATCGCCTGAGCGCGGCCCAGAAGGAGACCGGCGAGAAGGATGCGCTGATCGCCATGCGCGGCACCCTGGATGGTCTGCCGATCGTCGCCGTCTCATTCGAGTTCACTTTCATGGGCGGCTCGATGGGCGCGGTCGTGGGCGAGAAGTTCGTGCGCGCCGCGACGCTCGCGCTTGAAGAACAGATCCCGCTGGTCTGCTTCGGCGCCTCCGGCGGGGCGCGCATGCAGGAGGCGCTGTTCTCCCTGATGCAGATGGCCAAGACCTCGGCGGCGCTCGAGAAGCTCAAGCAGGCCGGCATTCCCTACATCTCGGTGCTGACCGACCCGGTCTTCGGCGGCGTCTCGGCATCGCTTGCGATGCTCGGGGATCTCAACATCGCCGAGCCCAATGCGCTGATCGGCTTCGCCGGCCCGCGCGTGATCGAGCAGACCGTGCGCGAGACCCTGCCGGAAGGCTTCCAGCGCAGCGAGTTCCTGCTCGAGCACGGCACCGTGGACATGATCGTTCATCGCCACGATATGCGTACCCGGGTCGGCGGTGTGCTGCGCAAGCTCACCCACCAGGACCCGCTCGGCGACGGCGACGAGGCCCTCGACGCCGACATTCAGGAACCGGTGATGAACGAGGAGCAGATCGCAAGCGACGCTGAAGCGCAAGCGACGTCCTCCAGCGCCACGAGCGACGAATCCAGCCGCAATGCCTAACTCCCTGGCCGATTGGCTCGCTCATCTGGAAACCCTGCACCCGGTGGGCATCGACATGGGCCTCGACCGGGTGACGGAGGTCGCCAACCGCATGGGGCTTCTCGAGCGCCCGGTGGCCAAGCACGTCATCATGGTGGCGGGCACCAACGGCAAGGGCTCGACCCTTGCCATGATGGATGCCGTCGCGCGCGCCCATGGCTGGCGCGCGGGAACCTACACCTCGCCGCACCTGGTGCGCTACAACGAGCGCGTGACCATCAACGGCCGCCAGGCCAGCGACGCGCAGTTGATCGAAGGCTTCGAGCAGGTCGAGCAGGCGCGCACCCGGGCGCCCGAGGTCAGCCTCACCTACTTCGAGGCGGGAACGCTCTGTGCGCTTTGGTGTCTTTCCCAGGAGGAGCTCGACCTTGCGCTTCTCGAGGTCGGCCTCGGCGGTCGTCTGGACGCGGTCAACATCATCGAGCCGGACGTGAGCATCGTCACCACGGTGGCGCTGGATCACGCCGACTACCTCGGCACCGACCTTGAGCAGATCGGTCGCGAGAAGTCGGGCATCTTTCGCCCGCTCAAGCCGGCGGTGCTGGGCAGTACGTCGCTTCCCGTCAGCGTGCCGGACACTGCCATCGCCATGGCGTCCACGATCTATGCCCAGGGTGTCGGGTTCAAGCACAGCGCCGGCGTCAAGGCGCCGGGTGATCTCACCACGCCCTGGTGCTGGCACGGGCTGACGCCCGAGGGCGATACCGTCTCGCTCGATGCGCTACCGGATCCGGGTCTGCCGATCGACAACGCCGCCACGGCCCTGCAGGCGCTGGCGCTGGTGGGGCTGGATTTTGATACCGCCCTGACCACCCAGGCGTTTCGCGGCCTGATCGTCGCCGGTCGCATGCAGTGGGTCGGCCAGTGGTGCCTCGACGTGGGCCATAACCCTCACGCGGCGCGCTACGTGGCCAATCGGCTGCCGGCCCCGCCCGAGGGCGGCCGCCAGTGGGCGTTGATCGGCATGCTCGAGGACAAGGACGCCGACGGTGTGATCG
>NZ_JAMZBD010000194.1:0-5639 GCF_024158685.1 Halomonas sp. 707D4
CGGCGCGAGCGCTTTGCAAGTCCGCCTCGCGTTGACTCACCGCCGCCTGGTAACGGTCGGGTTCGATGGTATAGAGCTCGTCGCCCTGCTCGACCATCTGGCCAGGCTGGAAGTGACGCTCTTCGAGATAGCCATCCACCCGCGCCACGATCACCACTTCGCTGTCGCTGCGAAGAAGCGATGGGTAGGCCTTGTTGATCGGCAGGTCCTGGCGGCGTACCTCGGCGACCTGGACCTCGTGCGGCGGCGGCTCCTGCTGCCCTTGCGCCTGTCCCTGCGGCGTCTGGGTTTCGTCGTCCCCCGAGCAGGCCGAAAGCGCCAGTGCGGCCATAAGCGTCACCAGACTCGCTCGCGTTGAGTGAATCATCTTCTTCATGCGTCGACTTCCCATTCGTTCTCTATTTTTTGACCGATAGCGACACGGCGCCGATCGAAGGCGCCGAAGTCTCAATAACCGCCTGGCTGGCCAAGACCCAGGCCGCCACCCGCGCCGCCGGGGTAGGCGCTGCCACCGCCGGGCGCGTAGGCGTCCGGCTGGCGACGGGCGGGGGCGTAATCGTCCGAGGAGTAGCTGCTTGCCGGTGCCGACTCGCGGGTGGGCGGCGCGCCGATGTCCAGCGCCCGCCGGTAGTCGTCTCGATCACCGCTCTCGGGCAGGGTGAAGTTGACCGCTTCCCCGGTGAGCCAGGCGTTGACCTCCTCGAGGGCGGCCACGTCCAGAAGCCCCGACTGCTGGCGCAGCGACAGCAGGTTGATCACGTAGTCGTAGCGCGACTCGGCGTAGCTTGCGATGGCGTTGTAGAGGTTCTGCTCGGCGTTGAGCACGTCGACGATGTTGCGCGTGCCCACCTCGTAGCCGGCCTGGGTCGCTTCCAGGGCGCTGCGGGTCGAGACGATCGCCTGCTGGCGCGCCTCGACGGTCTCGACGTTGTTGCTGACCTGGGTGTAGAGCGAGCGCACCTGCTGGATGGTGGTGCGCCGCTGGGACTCGAAGTCGTACTGGCTGCTTTCGAGCTGGAAGGTGTTCTGGCGAATGGTCGCGCTGGTGCTGCCACCGGTGTACAGCGGCACGCTGGCGGAGAGCCCGACCTGGCTCGAGGAGTCGTGGCCGCTGGTATAGTCGATATCGGTTTCGGCGTACTGGTAGTTGGCGAAGGCCGATAGCGTCGGCAGCCGGCCGGCGCGAGCGATCTCGACCGCGGCGCGGGAGACCTCGATACCGGCGCGCTGGGCCAGCACCTGCGGATTGCGCTCGAGCGCCTGATCGACCCAGTAGTCGCGTTCGCTGGGCGTCGGCAGGCCGATCGGCATGTCGCCGAGTGATTCGATGTTGGCGTAGCGGCGGCCGGTCAACTGCTCCAGCGCCTCGAAGGCCACCTGCAGGTTGCTCTCGGCGGTGATGCGCTCGGCGCGAGCCTGGTCGAAGCTCGACCGCGCCTCCTCCACTTCGGTGATCGCGATCAGACCTACTTCGAACTGCTCGCTCGACTGCTCGAGCTGGCGGCCGATCGCCCGCTCCTGGGCGCGGCGGGCTTCGAGCACCTCGAACGCACGCAGGATATCGAAGTAGGCCGACACCACGTCGATCAGAAGCTGCTGCTCGGTGGCCGCCAGAATGTAGACCTGCTGGTCGATCTGGCGCTCGGCCTGATCGACCCGACGGCTGGTCGCCGCGTTGAACAGCGCCTGGGTGGCCTCCAGCGACAGCGAAGCGCTGTTGAAGCTGTCGTCTCGCGAAGGGCTGGTCACTACCGGACCATCGCCCTGGGGCGGCGTCGCGCCGGTACCCACCGCCGACTGGCTCTCGTACTGGCGGTTGTGCGTCACGTTGCCCGAAGCGTTGACCTGGGGCAGAAGCTCGCCGCCCACTACGTCACGCGCTGCCTCGACACCGGAAAACTGCGACCGGGCGGAGGCGAGTTCGGCGTTGTTGTTGAGCGCATCGCGGGTGATGGTGATCAGATCCGCCGCCTGGGCGGGCAGCGCGATGGAACTTGCCAGTACGGCCAGGAATAAGGGACGAAGCGGGGCATTGACTGCCCAGTGTGCCAGTCGCATGGGATTGCCTCTAGGTGTCAACGTGGGGTGCAGCACTCACGAGGGGAGCACGAAAGCGTCGCATTATAGTTACATTCATGTATGTATGCTAGCCTTGAACTTCGCCGAAATCTGTGTCTCGTTTCAAGTCAAGAATAACGCCACTTACTTTAGTCGAAAGACGGGACGACGTGCACGTTTTCACGCGTCGATTTCGTCTCGAACCCCAGGCACCACCGGGGGCTTGCAGGGAGAGAGAGGATGCAACTCGACAGGACCTTCAGGTCACGCCATGGCGCTCGCACAGCAGGCGCCGGTAGCGCTGGTAGACCACCTCGAAGGCATCGACGCGACCGGCGTCGGGCTCGGCCAGGGAACCGGCATCGAGCTGCACCAGACGATGGCAGAGCGCCTCGAGCGTGGTGTCCTGGGCGCGCTGCTCGCACCAGGCGGCCTGAAGCGCCGCCCCCAGAGCGGCGGCATCGGTGATCTCGGGGCAGATCACCTCGATGCCGGTGATGTCGGCGACCATCTGACGCCACACCGGGCTTTTCGCCCCGCCGCCGCTGAGCCGTATCTGGCGGGCGCCGGCGGTGAGATCGCCCAGCAGCTCGAGTCCGTAGCGCAGCCCGAAGGTGGCGCCCTCCATCACCGCCCGGCACAGGTTGGCCTGGGTCATGTTGGGGCTGGTCAAGCCGCTGAAGTCGCCGCTCGCGCCGGGCAGCATCGGCACCCGCTCGCCGTTGAAGAACGGCAGGCAGGTGACGCCCTCGGCGCCGATCGAAGCGCTTGCCACCCGCTCGCTGAAGCCGTCGATGTCGAGCCCGAACAGCTAGCGCACGCGGGTGGTGGCGGAGGTGACGTTCATGGTGCAGATCAGCGGCAGCCAGCCGCCGTGACTGGCACAGAAGTTGGCCACCATGGCGCTGTCGCACACCACCGGGGTCGGCGAGTAGGCGCACACGGTGCCGGAGGTGCCGAGGCTCAGGGTGACGAGTCCCGCGGTGATATTGCCCGTACCGATGGCGCCGAGCATGTTGTCGCCGCCACCGCAGGCGACGACCACGCCATCGCCCAGGCCCAGCTCCCGGGCGACGCGCGCACGCACGGTGCCGGCGGGCTCGCGGGGCTCGAGCAGCCGGGGCAGCACCCGGGCCGGATCGAGCTCCGGGGCGATCAGGCCGAACACCTCGGGCTGCCAGGCGCGGGCGCGGGTATCGAAGTAGCCGGTGCCCGAGGCGTCGCCAGCCTCGGTGACCCGCTCGCCGGTGAGCCAGAAATTGAGGTAGTCGTGGGGCAGCAGGAGCGTCGCGATGCGCCGGTAGGCATCCGGATGGTGGGCGCGTAGCCAGGCGATCTTGGAAGCGGTGTAGCCGGTCTGCAGCACCAGGCCGAGCTTGTCGAGACACCCCGCCTCGCCGCCGAGGCGCTCGACCAGCGCGGCGTTCTCGGCACTCGTCTCGGTGTCGCACCAGAGCTTGGCCGGGTAGACCGGCACGCCGTCGGCGTCGAGCGCCACCATGCCGTGCTGCTGGCCGGAGACGCCGATCGCGCGCACCGCCCGCGCATCCACTCCGGCGCGCTCGATGGCCTCGAGAAAGGCGCCCTTGAAAGCCGCCAGCCACTCGGCGGGCGCCTGCTCGCGGCGGCCGTCGGCGCCCTCGTCCAGCCGGTGTGCCCGGCTGGCCTCGCCGAGAATCCGCCCCCGCTCGACATCCACGACCACCACCTTGGTGCTCTGGGTGCCGCAATCCACTCCGATATACATCAGCCCGCTCCCCGTGACCCCATCAGTGCCTCCAGTGTGGCACGGGCGCCGCGCGCGTGCAGCGATGCCAGCGCCTCGAGGTAGCGCTGCAGGAAGCGGGGATCGTCGGCCAGGTCGCCGAACAGTTCGCGGTTCTCGACGAAGGCCTCGGGGCGGGTGCGGTTGTCGCGGGCGATCGCCATCAGCGGCTCGCGCAGCGCATCCACCACCTCGATGGGCGCGCCCTGCTCGTCCACGCCCTCGGCGTAGCGCGCCCAGCTGGCCACCACCGCCGCGCTCAGCGCCACGGGGCCATCGCGCTCGAGCTGGTGGCGAATCACCGGCACCAGCCACTTCGGGATACGGTCCGAGCTCTCGGCACAGAGCCTTGCCAGGGTGTCCTTGATCTCGGGATTGGCGAAGCGCTCGATCAGCGTGTGCTGGTAGGCATCGAGGTCGATCCCCGGCACCGGGGCGAGCGTCGGCGCGCCCTCCTCCTTCATGTAGCGCAACAGGAACTCGACGAACAGCGGGTCCTGGCACACCTCGTGGGCGTAACGGTAGCCGGCGAGATAGCCGAAGTAGGTCAGCGCCTGGTGGCTGGCGTTCAGAAGGCGCAGCTTCATCAGCTCGAAGGGCTCGACGTCGTCGACCAACTGCACGCCGACCGCCTCGAAGGCGGGGCGACCGAGCGGAAAGTGATCCTCCAGCACCCACTGGGTGAAGGGCTCGCACACCACGGGCCAGGCATCCTTCACGCCGAAGCGGCTTGCCAGCTCGTCGATGTCGCCGGGCGTGGTGACCGGCGTGATGCGATCCACCATCGAATTGGGAAAGGCGACCTCGCGCGCGAGCCACTCGCCGAGTGCGGCGTCCCGCGCACTCGCGAAGGCCGCGAACATGCGCCGGGCCACGTCGCCGTTGCCCTGGATGTTGTCGCAGGACATCACGGTGAAGGGCGCAAGTCCGCGCGCCCGGCGACGCACCAGCGCCTCGACCACGAGCCCGAAGGTGCTCGTCGGGCGTGTCGGCTCGGCCAGATCGCGCTGGACGAGCGGATTGTCCACGTTGAAGGCGCCGCTGACCGGATGGACGTTGTAGCCGCCTTCGGTCACGGTGAGCGAGACGATCCGGATGGCCGGCGCCGCCATCGCCTCGATCACCGCCTCCGGGTCTTCCGGGGCGAAGAGATAATCCACCAGACTTCCGATCACGCGAGGTTCAAACGTGCCGTCGGGGTGCTTCACCACCAGCGTGTAGAGGTGATCCTGGCGCGACAGCGCCTCCTGCATGCGCTTGTCGCCGGGCATCACACCCACGCCGACGATGCCCCACTCCAGCGCCTCGCCCTGGTTCATCAGCGTGTCGAGGTACATCGCCTGGTGGGCGCGGTGAAAGCCGCCCACGCCGATATGCACGATGCCCGCCGTCACGGCGGCGCGATCATAAGTGGGCGTCTTCACCGCCGGGTCGAGGGTGGCGAGCGTCTGGTCGGTCAACGGGGTCATGGGGCTCTCCAGGCGAAGGGGAAAAGTAGTAGAGAAAGTAAAAGGGGCGATGCGGCGCCGGGCATCAGGAAGGCAAGACGACGCCGGCGCGCCACTGATCGACGAGAAGGCCGAGCTCGCTCATGCGCTCGATCACCCGCCAGGCACCGGCCTCCTCGAGCCGGCGCGCCTGGTCGGCGTCGTGATGGCCGGCGCCGATGAAGCCCACCACGGTGAGCCCGGCGCCCACGGCGGCGCGCACGCCGGCCACGCTGTCCTCCACCGCCAGGCAGGCCCGGGGCTCGGCGCCCAGCGCCTGGGTGGCCAGGCGGTAGAGCGCCGGGCCTGCCTGGCGGTGGAGGACAGCG
>NZ_JAMZBD010000195.1:0-5619 GCF_024158685.1 Halomonas sp. 707D4
GTGCCAGCACGCCGATGACGCCGCCGCCGAAGAGCAGTACCAGCGTCCCCAGGCGCCGGGCACGCGCGTCCTCCCCGGCGCCCAGCGCGCGCGATATCAGCGCGGCGATGGCGATTCCCATGCCTACCTGGACGCCGATGATCAGAAACGACAGCGGAAAGGTGAACGACTGGGCAGCCAGTGGCGCGGTACCGAGCCTCGCGATGAAGGCGCTGTCCACCAGTTGAAAGCCCAGAAGGGCCAGAACGCCGATCGCCATGGGCCAGGTCTGGCGCCACAACGTGATCGCCAGGGAGTGCCTGAAAACGGCCAACTCGTCTCTCCTCGTTGAAAATTCGATGCGTCACAACGCAAAAACGCCACCACCCCGGTCGGGGTGATGGCGTTTTTTAAAACGCCGCCGTTACTGGCGGATACCTTCGAAGGTCACGTAGAGCTCGAGCTCGTGCATGGCTTCCGGGAAGTCGCTCATGTCGATGCCGTAGTCGCCGAGCACGAGGGTGGTGCTGCCCTCGAAGCCGGCGCGGTAGTTGCCCCAGGGGTCTTCGCCCTGGCCGATCAGCGTGACCGGCATCTCGATTTCCTGGGTCTCGCCGTGCAGGGTCAGCTCACCGGTCAGGGTACCTTCGTCGTCACCGGTGGACTCGAAGCCGGTGGAGGTGAAGGTGGCGGTCGGGTACTCGCTGGCATTCAGGAAGTCGCCGCTCAGGATGTGACGATCGCGCTCGGCGTGGTTGGAGTTGAGGCTATCGACCTGCACCTCGACGTTGACGCTCGAGGCCTCCAGGTCGTCTTCATCGAAGGTGAAATCGCCGCTGAACTCCTCGAAGCTGCCCAGGATGTAGGACATGCCGAGGTGGCTGATCTTGAACTGGACGAAGGCGTGCTGGCCTTCGGTATCGATCACGTAGTCGGCGGCCTGGGCCTGGCTCAGCGGAATCAGGGCAGCAGCGGCAACGGCGCTTGCAAGCAGACTCTTCTTCAACATGGGACAACTCCTCTCTTTCCTTGCTGGGGGTCGAGGCGCCGGGGCGCCCCTCGTTGGAAAATCGTTCAGCCGGGTCGGCGGCTGTGTGCCGGGTTCACCATCCGCACCAGGGTGCGGTGGCGATCGTGAAAATGGTGCTTCATGGCCGCTAAAGCGTGGCCTGCGGCGACGATGAGCAAAAGTACCGCGCTGTACCAGTGGATGACGCCGGCAACGCTTGCCTGGTTGGGCAGGCCGTGCAGCAGGGCCGGCATCTCGAACCAGCCGAACACGCTGACCCCACGCCCGTTGGCGGTGGAGATCAGGTAGCCGCTGAGCATGACCAGCAGCAGCAGCACGTAGATACCGATGTGCCCCAGGTGCGCGGCGATGCGCTCGAAACGGCTCCCTTCTGACTCGGGTGTCGCGTTCAACAGTCGCCATGTCATTCGCCCCGCCGTCACCAGTAGCAGCAGAATGCCGATCGAGCGATGGATCCAGGGCGCCTGGTTGTACCAGGGATGGTAATAACCCAGGCCGGTCATCCACCAGCCCAGCAGGAAAAGGCCGATCACGGCGAGTGCACTCAGCCAGTGAAACGAGATACTCACCACGCCCCAACCATTTCGCGTATTACGCCACATGCCCATCCCCTGATCCAGCCTTCCCGACACGATCGGCACGCATTGCCTGCCGTATTTTTTTGATCAATGTTTCAACGACTTCGAGCGATAGAGCATAGCGAGTCGCCGCTCGAACTACTGCTGAAAAAAGCAGGACAGTTCATTCGTAAAAACCATTGATTACCCGGCTAAACGTTACCACTCCCCTCCGATGCGGTATCTCAAACCAGGACGGTGAAACGAAAAAACCCCACGGATGTGGGGTTTTCGAGCCAAGCATCGAGTGAGCGTCAGGTGGCCAGTGCGTCCAGGCCCCGGGCGAGATCGGCGCGAATGTCCTCCTGGCTCTCGAGCCCCACCGCGATGCGAATCAGCCCCGGCGCGATGCCCGCGGCCTCGCGCTGGGCGTCGCTCAGCCGGCCGTGGGTGGTGGTCGCCGGGTGGGTGATGGTCGTCTTGACGTCGCCCAGGTTACCGGTGATCGACAAGAGCCGCGTGGCGTCGATCACCTGCCAGGCGCCCTCCTGCCCGCCCGTGACCTCCACGCCCAGCACCGCGCCGAAGCCGCGCTGCTGGGTCCTGGCCAGCGCGTGCTGCGGGTGGCTCGCCAAGCCGCTGTAGTGCACCTTGACCACCGCCGGGTGCGCCGCCAGCCACTCGGCGAGCGCCTGGGCGTTTTCGCTGTGGGCCTTCATGCGCAGCGACAGCGTCTCGAGCCCCTTGGTGAAGATCCAGGCGTTGAAGGGACTCAGGCACGGCCCGCAGGTGCGCACCACGCCGAAGACCTCCTCGAGAAGCTCTGATCGCCCCACCACCGCGCCGCCGATGGCCCGCCCCTGGCCGTCGAGGTACTTGGTGGCCGAGTGGATGACCAGATCCGCCCCGAGCTCCAGCGGGCGCTGAAGCGCCGGGGTAAGGAAGCAGTTGTCGATCGCCAGCAGCGCCCCGCTCTTCTTGGCAAGCGCCGAAAGCGCCGCGATGTCGGCCACCTCGGAAAGCGGGTTGGAGGGGGTCTCTGCGAACAGCAGCCTGGTCGCCGGGGTGATCGCCCGCTCCCAGGCGTCCAGGTCGGACAGCTCCAAGTAGCGGGTGACGATGCCGAACTTGCCCAGGTACTTGTCGAACAGGCTCACCGTGGAGCCGAACAGCGAGCGGGAAGCGACGATCTCGTCGCCCTGGGAGAGCAGCGCCAGCGCCGTGGAGAGGATCGCCGCCATGCCGGAGCTGGTCGCCACGCAGCGCTCGCCGCCTTCGAGTGCGGCCAGGCGGCGCTCGAAGGTATGCACCGTCGGGTTGGTGAAGCGCGAGTAGACGTTGCCAGGCTCCTTGCCGCCGAACTTGCGCGCCGCCTCGGCGGCGCTCTCGTAGACGAAGCTCGAGGTAGGAAAGATCGGCTCGGCGTGCTCCTGCTCGAAGGTGCGTTCATGGCCGGCACGAATGGCCAGCGTCTCGAGCGAGTAGCTCGCAAGATCAAAATCGTCGTGCATGGTCTTCCTTCCCGCAAAATCGCGTGGGTGTCAGTCGTCCAGGTCGTCGTCCTGGTTGTGCATGTCCACCAGCGCGTGATCGCCCGCGCTCTTGTCCTTCGCCGCGTCGTTGCGGCTGGCTTCGAGCACCGCGAGGTAGGCGTCGTCGATGTCGCCGGTGACGTAGTTGCCGTCGAACACCGAGCAGTCGAACTCCTCCATGTCCGGGTTCACCTCGCGACAGGCCGCCTTCAGATCCTCGAGGTCCTGATAGAAGATGCGATCGGCGCCGATCAGCTCGCCGACCTCGGCCTCGGTGCGGCCGTGGGCGATCAGCTCGGAGGCCACCGGCATGTCGATGCCATAGACGTTGGGGTAGCGCACCGGCGGCGCGGCGGAAGCGAAGTAGACGTTCTGAGCGCCGGCGTCACGAGCCATCTGGATGATCTGCTTGCAGGTGGTGCCGCGCACGATGGAGTCGTCCACCAGCAGCACGTTCTTGCCGCGAAACTCGACGTCGATGGCGTTGAGCTTCTGGCGCACCGACTTCTTGCGCTGGGTCTGCCCCGGCATGATGAAGGTACGCCCGATGTAGCGGTTCTTCATGAACCCTTCGCGGTAGGTCACGCCGAGGTGCTGGGCCATCTCGAGCGCCGAGGTGCGCGAGGTGTCGGGAATCGGGATCACCACGTCGATGTCGTGATCCGGCCATTCGTTCAGAATACGATCGCCGAGCTTTCTGCCCATCTGCATGCGCGTGCCGTAGACGTAGGCGCCGTCGAGCAGCGAGTCCGGTCGCGCCAGGTAGACGTGCTCGAAGATGCACGAGCGAAGCGTGGGCTGGTCGGCGCACACCTGGGTGGTGATACGCCCTTCCATGTCGACGAAGATCGCCTCGCCCGGGCCCAGATCACGCTCGAGCTCGAAGCCGCCGACGTCGAGTGCGACGGATTCGGAGGCGATCATCACCTCCTGGCTGTCACCTTCCTGGCGCGTGCCGAACACCACCGGGCGAATGCCGTGGGGATCGCGAAACGCCACCATGCCGAAGCCGTTGATGATCGCCACCGCCGCGTAGCCGCCCTTGCAGCGCCGATGGACCCGGCGTACCGCATCGAAGATGTCGCCGGGCTCGAGGTGCAGCCCTTGCTTTCCGAGCTCGTGGGCGAACACGTTGAGCAGCACTTCGGAGTCGGAGCTGGTGTTGATGTGGCGAAGATCGGTGGAGAAGAGTTCCTGCTTCAACTGCTCGGAGTTGGTCAGGTTGCCGTTGTGGGCCAGCGCAATGCCGTAGGGCGAGTTGACGTAGAACGGCTGCGACTCGGCTTCGCTCGACGAACCGGCGGTGGGGTAGCGCACGTGACCGATGCCCAGGCGCCCCTTCAGGCGTGCCATGTGACGGGTATGGAACACGTCGCGCACCAGGCCGTTACTCTTGCGCAGCAGAAAGCGTCCCTCGCTCCAAGTCATCATGCCCGCGGCATCCTGCCCCCGGTGCTGAAGAACGGTCAGGGCGTCGTAGATACCCTGGTTCACCGCTTGCTTGGCCAGAAGGCCGACGATACCGCACATTCGTGTTACCTCGCTTTGCACCACGCCCGGGACAGCGAGCGCGGATGTTCGATCATGATGTAGCCGGCCCCGCGCAGGGGTCGGGACCGGTGATTACGGCGCGGGGGCCGGTGAGCCGTTGGATGCGCCTGGCGCGCTCAAACGAAGCTCGGGCAGGCTGATGTCGCGCAGCGACTCCGGGGCCCGGGGCAGCTCGCGCTCCCATTGGTTAAGCTGGCTGACCGCCCAGTCTCTTAGTTCGATGAAGGTGGGACGCAGGCTCGCCTGCTGCCAGGCCTCGAGGTCGGACAGCGGCGTCAAAGTGATCAATATCGTGGCGACCAGCAGGATGACCACGCCGCGCGCTGCGCCGAAGGCCGCCCCGGCAAAACGGTTCAATAGCCCCATGCCGACCCAGACGATCGCGGCGTGCACCAGGCGAATGACGATGCCGCACAGCAGGATCACCGCGAAGATGACCAGCGCGAAGGCCAGCACCAGGCGGGCATCGTAGCTGTCGATCAACCCGCTCATGAGTTCCGCGACCGGAGCGGCCAGCACCCGCGCCACCATCAGCGCGATCACCCAGGCGGCCAGGCCCAGCGCCTCGCGCACGAAGCCACGTAAAAAGCCCGCCAGCATCGACAGCGCCAGCACCGCCAGAAAGAGGGCATCGATCCAGGTAAGTGCCATCGTCAATCCCGCACCCGCACCAGGAGACCCTGGACGTTGGCGCGCTGCTTGATCAGCGCCATGGCGGATTCGCCCTCTTCCGAGGTGGCGTAGGGGCCGACATAGACCGACGTCAGGTTATTGTCCCGGGCGCGGCGAAAGGCAGTGAAGCCCTGGCTTGCGAGCTGCTCGCTCAAGCGCTGGGCATTGGCCACGTCCCCGAAGCTACCCACCTGCACGGCCCACTCGCCCTGCTCGGCGGTGGCCGGAGCCCGGGTCGAGGATGCGTCGCTCTGATCGCTCCCCGAGGAACTGGCGGTATTCGAGGTAGCCTCGTTGG
>NZ_JAMZBD010000196.1:0-5591 GCF_024158685.1 Halomonas sp. 707D4
CAGCACCAGTGCCCGCAGGCGCACCCGACCGTCGCTGGCGACGAGCCGCGACGAGAGCCGGGGCTGCAGGTCGAGCGCCGGCGGCATGTGCTGGCTCGCCTCCTGGGAAATGACCAGCTCGCTGCCCTCGGCGGCGCTCATCAACTCGAGGGAGACTTGGGTGACCTGGCCGAGCGGGTCGGCCAGCTGGCGCTCGGGCAGGTAGACCACCCGTCCGCTGTGAAGCCCGGCAGTCAGCTCGAAGCTCGGCGGCGCCTGGTCGCCGCTCCAGCGCCGCTCGATCTCCTGGGCGAGCGCCTTACGACAGTGCTCGTAGAGAGCCACCAGCTCGGCGAGCTGGTGGGCCGGGCCATGGGTGCCGAAACAGGCAAGCCCCAGCCCGCCAGTGGCTCCGGGCAGCCAGAAACCGCCCAGATGATGACACTGCTGCTCGAGCCAGCGCAGAAGCTCCAGTTGCAGGTTGAGGCAGTGGCGCATGGCCCCGCGCTCCTGCCAGTCGCCCTTGAGCGCGAGACGAATGGCCATCACCGACAGCTGGCGCAGCTCGATCTCGTCTTCACGCAGCGGCTTGCTGTCGGCGGCCAGCGCCCGCGAGTAGGCGCCCTGGGGGCTGACCACGTGGGGGTCGAAATGTCCGTCGGACCAGTAGCTCGCCAGCTGCAGGAAACTCGGCTCTGGCTGCTGGCCGGAGAGCGCGAGAAGCTGCAGATAGCCCTGGTACTGTTCGTGAGCAGCGGCCATCTGGTTCTTCTCGGCGAGCTGGCGCACCAGGTGCTCATGAAAGGGGCCGTAGCCGGAGAAGCGGCTGACCAGCTCTTCGATCAGCGCGTCGGGAATATCGCTCTGGGCGTCGAGCACCTGTTCGGCGAAGCGGATCACGCGCTGGCGCCATTCGTTGCGGGTCTGGAGCAGCCAGCGCTGGAACTCGCTGCAGTTGGTGAGCTGCAACTCCTCGACCAGGTCGCCCTGGTAGCAGCCCAGCACCGCCTCGAGGGTGGCCAGCTCCGGCGGCCCGTCGAGCAGTGTCTGCAGCTCGTGAAGGTCCACCTGCCAGTGCGCCGGCAGGTGAAAGGCGATGGTCTGGCGCGATACGTTGAGCACCGCGTCGGCGCGCTCGCCAAGCGACTGGCGCAGGCAGTGCAAGGCGTGGCGCAGGTTGGTACGCCCGGAGGAGAGTCCCTGATCGGGCCACAGAAGTTCGGCCAGCTGGGCGCGATTGACCGGCTGGCGATGCAACAGCAGATAGACCAGCAAGGCCTTGACCTTGTCGTAGCTGAAATGGGTCAGTGCGTCATCGCCCTGGGTGAGGGAGAAATGCCCAAAGAGGGTTAGCTTGTCGATCTGCTTGGCATCGCGCATGGGGCTCATCCTGCTAGACGGTGGTCGACTCAGGCCGGCACACCGCTATGAAAACGAAACGCGGTATCGGGGGAGGTGATCAGCTCGGCCTCTCGCGCCACGAAGAAGGCGATGCGCTCATCGATCGCCTGCGACGTCTGCTGCCGGGCAAGCAGCAGATAATCCTCGTAGTGACGCCCCTCGGACTTGACCAGCGTGCGATAGAACCTGGCGAGCTCCTCGTCCAGGTACGGGATCAGGCGGGCGAAGCGTTCGCAGCTGCGCGCCTCGATCAAGGCGCCGACGATCAGGATATCGATCAGCCGCTCCGGGTCCTGGCTTCGCAGGTGCGCGCGCAGCCCTTCGGCATAGCGCGAGGCGCTCAGGTGGGTATAGGCGACGCCGCGGCGCGCCATCAGCCCCACTACCTGCTCGAAATGCAAAAGCTCCTCGCGGGCGAGTTGCGACATCTTGGCCAGCAGGTCCGGCTGGTCGACGTAGCGGTAGAGAAGGTTCATCGCCGTCGAAGCGGCCTTCTTCTCGCACTGGGCGTGATCGATTAGAAGCGTTTCCGGGTTGTCCAGCGCCCAGGCGAGCCAGGCATCCGGCGTCGGGCAGGCGAGAAACGCGTGGAGACTTTCGGGCAACAGATCGTCCGCGCCGAGCGAATGATCTGCAGGACTCAATACATGTGACTCTATCGACATAATACGGCTACCAAGCGCCTCTATTCGTTGCAGGCACGCCCATGCAGGGCGTGTCGTTCCCAAGCTTGTCAACGCCTCGGCTACATGCGTGCTCTTGCCACGCGGCGTTGAATTTTCGTCGAGCACACGAGGTATTTAAGGGTCTATGGCGGGGTCATTGCAAACGTCATTTGCCTTTGCGAGACCATCGCTCACTAAACCTTGCTCGTCACAGTCTAAACGAACGTTTGTCATCTTGAGTAGCGCTTTGTCGGAACAACGTACGAACCCGCGCTCGCGCTGTCGTCTTAACATTGTCGACAGTTTGCCGTAGAATCCCCAGCCATCCACCACACGCTGTTTGTCAAGCGTATGTCTCGTGCCAGGCCGCGTACCGACGACCGTGCGGGTATGTGTCCGGCACCCCAAGTAGATGAGAGGGCCCAACGTGCTTGAAGCTTATCGCCAACATGTCGAGGAACGCGCCGCCGAAGGCGTACCACCCAAGCCCCTGAATGCGGAGCAGACCGCGGCCCTGATCGAGCTGCTCAAGGCGCCGCCGGCCGGTGAGGAAGAGTTCGTGCTCGACCTGATCACCAACCGCGTGCCGCCCGGCGTCGACGAAGCCGCCTACGTCAAGGCAGGCTTTTTGACCGCCATCGCCAAGGGCGAGGCCAGCTCGCCGCTGATCGACAAGATCCACGCCGTGAAGCTTCTGGGTACCATGCAGGGCGGCTACAACATCGTCTCCATGGTCGAGCTTCTCGACGATGAAGAGCTCGCCAAGGAAGCCGGCGAGCAGCTCAAGCACACCCTCTTGATGTTCGACGCCTTCCACGATGTGGAAGAGCGCGCCAAGAACGGCAATGCCGTCGCCAAGGACGTGATCCAGTCCTGGGCCGAGGCCGAGTGGTTCCTCTCCAAGCCAGCGCTTGCCGAGAAGATCACCCTGACCGTGTTCAAGGTGCCCGGCGAGACCAACACCGATGACCTGTCACCGGCGCCGGATGCCTGGTCGCGCCCAGACATCCCGCTGCACGCCAACGCCATGCTCAAGAACGAGCGCGACGGCATCAACCCCGAAGTGCCCGGCACCACCGGCCCGCTCGCCCAGATCGACGAGATCAAGGCCAAGGGCCACCCGGTCGCCTACGTGGGCGACGTGGTGGGCACCGGCTCCTCGCGCAAGTCCGCCACCAACTCGGTGCTGTGGTTCTTCGGCGACGACATTCCTTTCGTTCCCAACAAGCGCGCCGGCGGCTTCTGCTTCGGCGGCAAGATCGCGCCGATCTTCTTCAACACCATGGAAGACTCCGGTGCCCTGCCCGTCGAGATGGACGTCTCCAAGCTCGAGATGGGCGACGTCATCGACATCTACCCCTATGAGGGCAAGGTCTGCAAGCACGGCACCGATGACGTGCTGACCACCTTCGAGCTCAAGACCCAGCTGATCCTGGACGAAGTGCGTGCCGGTGGCCGTATTCCGCTGATCATCGGCCGAGGCCTGACCGGCAAGGCGCGCGAATCACTGGGTCTTGCGCCTTCCGACGTCTTCCGCCTGCCCGACCAGCCCAAGGATACCGGCAAGGGCTTCACCCTGGCCCAGAAGATGGTCGGCAAGGCGTGCGGCCTGCCCGGCGTGCGCCCGGGCATGTACTGCGAACCGAAGATGACCACCGTCGGCTCCCAGGACACCACCGGCCCGATGACCCGCGACGAGCTCAAGGACCTGGCGTGCCTGGGCTTCCAGGCGGATCTGGTCATGCAGTCGTTCTGCCACACGGCCGCCTACCCCAAGCCCGTGGACGTGGATACCCACCATACGCTTCCGGACTTCATCATGAACCGCGGCGGTGTCTCGCTGCGCCCGGGTGACGGCATCATCCACAGCTGGCTCAACCGCATGTTGCTGCCGGACACCGTCGGCACCGGCGGCGATTCGCACACCCGCTTCCCGATGGGCATCTCCTTCCCGGCGGGCTCGGGGCTCGTGGCCTTCGCCGCGGCTACCGGCGTCATGCCGCTGGACATGCCGGAATCGATCCTGGTGCGCTTCAAGGGCAAGCGCCAGCCCGGCGTCACCCTACGTGACCTGGTCCACGCGATTCCGCTCTACGGCATCAAGCAGGGCCTTCTGACCGTGGCCAAGTCCGGCAAGAAGAACGCCTTCTCCGGTCGCGTGCTCGAGATCGAAGGCCTCGAGGATCTCACCGTCGAGCAGGCCTTCGAGCTCTCCGACGCCTCCGCCGAGCGAAGTGCGGCGGGCTGCACCATCACGCTGTCCGAGGAGAGCGTGACCGAGTACCTGAAGTCCAACATCACCCTGCTCAAGTGGATGATGGCCAACGGCTACGGCGACGAGCGCACCATCAGCCGTCGTATCGAGGGGATGGAAGCGTGGCTTGCCAACCCGAGCCTGATGCGCGCGGACCAGGACGCCGAGTACGCCGAAGTGATCGAGATCGACCTCGACGAGATCAAGGAGCCGGTCTTGTGCGCACCGAACGACCCGGACGATGCGCGTCTGTTGTCCGATGTCGCCGGCGAGAAGATCGACGAAGTGTTCATCGGTTCGTGCATGACCAACATCGGTCACTTCCGTGCCGCGGGCAAGCTGCTCGAGAAACAGCCGGCGGGAAGCCTGAAGACCCGCCTGTGGCTGGCGCCGCCCACCAAGATGGACCAGCACCAGCTCACCGAAGAGGGTTACTACGGTATCTACGGCCGTGCGGGAGCCCGCATGGAAATGCCGGGATGTTCACTGTGTATGGGTAACCAGGCACGCGTTGCCGCGAAAAGCACCGTGGTGTCCACGTCTACACGTAACTTCCCGAACCGCCTGGGCGATGGTGCCAACGTGTATCTCGCCTCGGCGGAGCTGGCGGCGGTTGCCGCCGTCGAAGGCCGCCTGCCGAGCGTCGAGGAGTACCAGCGCTACATGGGCGAATTTGACGCCCTGGCCGGCGAGATCTATCGTTACATGAACTTCCACGAAATCGAGGAGTATCAAAAGATTGCCTCGAACGTGATTCCGGTCGCCCAGGAAGCGTAAGCCCCCTGTCGACCGACCCATCGCCGATGCTCGCACCATCGCAGAGGGTCTTTCCTCTGAGCCGATGACCGAACGCTCCGCACCTTTCCAAGGTCGGAGCGTTTTTTATCGCCCCTGGACCCGAATTTGGAACCGCTTTCGCCATGCAGCCGTTGAAACCGTTGGGCTACGCCCTGGTGCGTACCCTGAAGGATCACCTGAGGCCCTTGATCGCCTTCCACCTGCTCTACACGCTGCTCGCCTCGGCGCTGCTGTTGCCCACCCTGGGCTGGATATCGCAGACGCTGCTCGCCGCTCTCCATCGCACCGTGATCACTACCGACGCCCTAGTGGCGCTTTTGTTCAGCCCGACGGGCATGCTGACCCTGCTGGTGGGGCTCGGGCTCGTCTTCCTGCTGATCTACTGGCAGCAGGCGGGCATGCTGCTGGTCGCGGCGTCCGAGCGCAACCACCACTACCGGCTGGCGCTGACCGCGCTGTGGCGAAGCACCCGACGCCTGCCGGCGCTGGCGGGG
>NZ_JAMZBD010000197.1:0-5537 GCF_024158685.1 Halomonas sp. 707D4
TCCCTACGCCGGCGATCACCTCGCCGGGGTGGACGAGGTCGGTCGCGGCCCGCTGGTGGGAAGCGTTGTGGCCGCGGCGGTGATCCTCGATCCGGCCCGGCCGATCGAAGGGCTCGGCGACTCCAAGACCTTGAGCGCCAAGAAGCGCGAGGCGCTCGACGTGCTGATTCGCGAGCGGGCGCTGGCCTTCTGCGTGACCGAGGCGAGTCCGGCCGAGGTCGATGCGCTCAACATCTACCACGCCACGCATCTGGCCATGCGCCGGGCGGTTGACGGCCTCGCGCCGCAAGCGGAGTATCTGCTGGTGGACGGCAACCGGCTGCCCGGCCACCGGCTTCCCGGCCAGGCGGTGGTGAAGGGCGACGCCCGCCATCCGGCGATCGCGGCGGCGTCGATTCTCGCCAAGGTGGCCCGCGACGCCCAGATGGTGGCGCTCGATGCGCGCTACCCGCACTACGGTTTCGCCCGTCACAAGGGCTACCCGACCCGGGAGCACCTGGCGGCCCTCGCGGCCCACGGGGCGCTCGACGAGCATCGCAGAAGCTTCGGGCCGGTCAAGCGGCAGCTGGCGCTTTTCTAGGCACACTCATTTTTACCAGTGGTGAATTTCCCATGACGCCTCCTTTCGTTCATCTGCGCGTGCACAGCGAGTACTCCCTGGTCGATGGCCTGGTGAAGCTGAAATCGCTGGTGAGCACCACCGCCAGCCGCGACATGCCGGCGACTTCGCTGACCGACGAGACCAACCTGTTCGGCCTGGTGAAGTTCTACAAGGCCGCTCAGGGCGCGGGGCTCAAGCCGATCATCGGTTCTGACCTGTGGCTCGCCAACCCCCACGACGAGACGCACCCCTACCGTCTGACGCTGCTGGCGATGAACGATGTCGGCTATCGCAACCTCACCGAGTTGATCTCGAAGGGATGGAGCGAGGGCCAGCGCCAGGGCCGGGCGCTGTTGCAAAAGCAGTGGGTGATCGAGCAGAGCGAGGGCCTGATCGCGCTCTCCGGCGGGCGCGAAGGCGAGATCGGTCGTCACCTGCTCAGCGACCATGCCCGCGAGGCCCGCACGCTGCTCGACGAGTGGCAGGCCGCCTTTCCCGACCGCTTCTATCTCGAACTCACCCGCACCGGCCGCCCGCTGGAGGAGGACTGCGTACATGCAAGCGTGGCGCTGGCGCTCGAGTCCGGCGCGCCGGTAGTGGCGACCAACGACGTGCGCTTTCTCGAGCGCGACGACTTCTGGGCCCACGAGACGCGGGTGGCGATCGGCGAGGGCAAGGCGCTCGACGACCCGCGCCGCGAACGCCGCTATACCGAGGAGCAGTACCTCAAGAGCCCCGAGGAGATGGCGGAGCTGTTCGCCGATATCCCCGAGGCGCTCGAGAACAGCGTGATGATCGCAAGGCGCTGCAGCGTCGACGTGCGCCTGGGCGAGATCTTCCTGCCGGAGTTCGAGATCCCCGAGGGCATGACCCAGGACGAGTTCTTCAGGAAGGTCTCCCACGATGGCCTCACCGAGCGCCTCGACTTCCTGTTTCCGGTGGACCGCTACCCGCGCGACGGCGACGAGTACAAGGAGATCGATGCGCGCTACCGCGAGCGGCTGGAGTTCGAGCTCGACGTCATCATCCAGATGGGCTTTCCCGGCTATTTCCTGATCGTGATGGACTTCATCCAGTGGGCCAAGGACAACGACGTGCCGGTGGGGCCGGGGCGCGGCTCCGGTGCGGGGTCACTCGTGGCCTACGCGCAGAAGATCACCGACCTCGATCCGATCGGCTACGACCTGCTGTTCGAGCGCTTCCTCAACCCGGAGCGGGTCTCGATGCCCGACTTCGATGTCGACTTCTGCATGGAGAAGCGCGACCGGGTCATCGAGTACGTGGCGGATCGCTACGGGCGCAACGCGGTATCCCAGATCGTCACCTTCGGCACCATGGCGGCGAAGGCCGTGGTGCGCGATGTCGCCCGTGCCCAGGGCAGGCCCTATTCGCTGGGTGACAAGCTCTCCAAGCTGATCCCGTTCGAGGTGGGCATGACGCTCGCCAAGGCGATCGAGCAGGAGCCGGCGCTCAAGGAGTTCGTCGAGACCGACGAGGAGGCCGAAGAGATCTGGGAGATGGCGCTCAAGCTCGAGGGCACCACCCGCGGCACCGGCAAGCACGCAGGGGGCGTGGTGATCGCGCCGACCAAGCTCACCGACTTCTCGCCGCTTCTGTGCGACGAGGACGGCTCGGGGCTGGTGGTCCAGTTCGACAAGAACGACATCGAGGACGCGGGGCTCGTCAAGTTCGACTTCCTGGGCCTGCGCACGCTGACCATCATCGACTGGGCGCTGGAGATGGTCGACAAGGTGCGTGACGCCGCGGGCCAGGGCCCGCTCAACATCGACGCCATTCCGCTCGACGACGGCAAGACCTTCGAGATGTTGAAGCGCGCCGAGACCACGGCGGTGTTCCAGCTCGAATCCCGAGGCATGAAGGAGCTGATCAAGCGCCTGTTGCCGGATTCGCTGGACGACATGATCGCCCTGGTGGCGCTTTTCCGTCCCGGGCCCCTGCAGTCCGGCATGGTGGACGACTTCATCAACCGCAAGCACGGCCGGGCGGAAGTGTCTTATCCACACCCGGATTACCAGCACGAGCTGTTGAAACCCGTGCTCACGCCCACCTACGGCATCATCCTGTACCAGGAGCAGGTGATGCAGATCGCCCAGGTGATGGCCGGCTACAGCCTCGGCCAGGCGGACATGCTGCGCCGGGCGATGGGCAAGAAGAAGCCCGAGGAGATGGCCAAGCAGCGCGCCGGCTTCATGGACGGCTGCGCGGCCAACGGCATCGACAAGGACCTGGCGGGCAACATCTTCGACCTGGTGGAGAAGTTTGCCGGCTACGGCTTCAACAAGTCGCACTCGGCGGCCTACGCGCTGGTCTCCTACCAGACTGCCTGGCTCAAGGCGCACTATCCCGGCCCCTTCATGGCGGCGGTCATGTCCACCGAGATGGACAACCTCGACAAGGTGGTGCCCTTGATCGAGGAGTGTCGCAACCTCAAGCTCACCGTGACCCCGCCGGACGTCAATGTCGGTGGCTACAAGTTCACCGTCGATACCGATGCCCGCGTGGTCTACGGGCTCGGCGCGATCCGCGGCGTGGGCGAGGGGCCGATCGGCGCCATCGTCGCCGCACGCCAGGAGGGCGGGCCGTTCAAGGATCTGTTCGACTTCTGCCGGCGCATCGACCCCAAGCGCATGAACAAGCGCACCCTGGAGGCGCTGATTCGCTCCGGCGCCTTGGATAATCTCGGCCCCAACCGGGCGGTGCTGTTCGCCGCCATGGAGGATGCGCTCAAGGCGGCGGCGCAGAACCACGCCAACCAGAGCCTGGGCATGCTCGACATGTTCGGCGACGCCTTCGCCGCTACTGAGGAAGATACGGCGGTGGATGTCTACGCCGAGTATCGCCACGCTCGGGAGTGGTCCGACCGCGAGCGGCTTTCCGGCGAGAAGGATACCCTCGGGCTCTACCTCACCGGTCACCCCATCGACGAGTACGAGCGCGAGCTCAAGCGCTTCGTCTCGACGCGTATCAGTGACTTGAAACCCTCCCGCGAACCCCAGCGGGTGGCGGGGCTGGTAGTGGCGATGCGTACCATGAAGTCCAAGCGTGGCGACACCATGGCTTTCGTGACGCTGGACGATCGCACCGGGCGCATCGAGGCCTCGGTGTTCGGCGAGCTGTTCGAGCAGCTCAGAGGCCAGAACCTCGACGGCCAGGTGCTGATCGTCGAGGGCGACGTGTCGAGCGACGACTTCTCCGGCGGGCTCAAGCTTCGCGGCAAGGAGGTCACGCCGATGGTGGCGGCGCGGCTGTGCTATGGTCAGGGGGTGGAGGTCGCCCTCGACGCGGCGCAGATCAACGGCCGGCTGGTGGAGAGTCTGCGCGACTGCCTCGACCCCTACCGCGACCCGCAAGGGCTTCCGGTGCATCTGCATTACCGCCACAGCGCGGCGACCGGGTGGCTGGCACTCGACCAGAGCTGGAGCGTGACCCCGAGCGACGACCTGCTTCAGGCGCTACGCGACGTCGAGGGGCAGGTGGGTATCCAGCTTCGCTACCGGTAGCGTTGGGCTGCGCGCCTTGCGCGCGTAGGCCAAGGTGCGATAATGCACGTTTAACTGACGTCTTCGATCAGGTTTTTTACAGGCAGCTTACAGGCAGAGCCGATGAATCCCAATTATCTCGATTTTGAACAGCCCATTGCCGAGCTTCAGGCGAAGATTGAAGAGCTGCGCTTGGTGAGCTCCGGCAGCCAGGTCAACCTCTCCGACGAGATCACCCGGCTCGAGGAGAAGAGTCGCAAGCTGACGGAATCGATCTTCAAGGACCTCACCCCCTGGCAGGTGTCGCAGATTTCGCGCCATCCCCAGCGCCCCTACGCGCTGGACTACTTCGCGTCGGTCTTCACCGATTTCGACGAGCTGCACGGTGATCGCAACTTCGCCGACGACGCCGCGCTGGTCGGCGGCGTGGCGCGTCTCGACGATGCCCCGGTGATGGTCATCGGCCACCAGAAAGGCCGCGACGTGAAGGAGAAGGTGCGCCGCAACTTCGGCATGCCGCGCCCGGAAGGCTACCGCAAGGCGTGCCGCCTGATGGAGATGGCCGAGCGCTTCAAGATGCCGGTACTCACCTTCATCGACACCCCCGGGGCCTACCCCGGCATCGACGCCGAGGAGCGCGGCCAATCCGAAGCGATCGCCTACAACCTGGCGGTGATGTCGCGGCTCAAGACGCCGATCATCTCCACCGTGGTGGGCGAGGGCGGCTCCGGCGGGGCGCTGGCCATCGGCGTGTGCGACGAGCTGCACATGCTGCAGTACTCCACCTACTCGGTGATCTCGCCGGAAGGCTGCGCCTCGATTCTGTGGAAGAGCGCCGAGCGCGCCTCGGACGCCGCCCAGGCGATGGGCATCACCGCCGAGCGCCTGAAGGAGCTGGGCTTCGTCGACGAACTGATCAAGGAGCCGCTGGGCGGCGCCCATCGTCATCCCCAGACCACCGCCGAGCGGGTCAAGCAGGCACTCACCGAAAGCCTGGATCGGCTCAAGGGCATGGACACCGACGCGCTGCTCGAGCGCCGTTTTGATCGCTTGATGAGCTATGGCGCCCCCGCCGCCTGATCTTTCGCGGCTGCTCGACGACGCCCTGGCGGAGACCCCGCCGGGGCGTTGCGTTTGGGTCGCGCTCTCCGGCGGGCTCGACTCTTCGCTGCTGGTGAGCCTCGCTGCCCCGGCCTGTCGCCGGGCGGGGCGGGCGCTGGCCGCGCTGCACGTCGATCACGGCCTGCAGCCCGCCGCCTCGGCATTTGCGGCCCACTGCCAGTCGTTGTGCCGCACGCTCGACATTCCCCTGCACGTCGCCCGAGTAACGGTCGAGACACACGGCGAGGGGCTGGAAGCCGCCGCCCGTCGGGCACGCTACCAAGCCTTCGTCGACGTCGTGCCCGCTGGCGACACGCTGTGGCTCGCCCAGCACC
>NZ_JAMZBD010000198.1:0-5535 GCF_024158685.1 Halomonas sp. 707D4
TCGTGTTTTCTGGCGATCACGATATTGAACGCGGCTTCCATCAAGTTCTGCCCCAGGCCCGCCAAGTGCAACACCTGCGCCCGCTGGCCGTCAGGCAGCATCGGGGTTTTCGGGTAAGCATCATCCAGATAAATGGCCAGCAACATCGACTCGCTGAGCGTGATGCCCTCTGCTGTTACCAACGCGGGTACACGTCCGGCGGGGTTGGCCTTCAAGAGCTCGGCATCGTCTGCCCAGGGGTCGCACCACATGAGCGTCACCTTGCTCATCAAGCCCTTTTCCATGAGCAGGATGCGTGCCACGCGCGCGTAGGGTGAGGTGGCGTTGAGGTATAGTTCCATCACGATCTCCTTAGGTGTGTTGCATGCAAGGATGAGCGCCGCTCGGCAACGCGGCTGAGAAGCACCAGCACCACCCCCGCGACGAGCATGGCGCTGCTGATGACGAACAGCGGTCCGTAGGTGCCCAGCGGCGCGTAAAGTGCCGACATGGCGTAACCCGCCACGGCTTGGGCGGCGGCGAACGCAGCCGTGGCCTGCCCCCAATACTTCTTGTGGGCGGCGGGCCCGACGAGTGCTGCCAGACGGCCTGAGGTGAGCGCAACGATGCCGGGAATCATCGCCCCCACCAGAAAAGAGGAAACCGACTGGCTCACAAGTGCCAGCGAGAACACCGGGAGCGCGACAGCGGCGGCCTTGGCCGCGAAGGCCACGATCAAGCCGGCCTGCCAGCCAGCGCGATGCGCCAGCGCCTTGATTACGAACGGTCCGCACAGCGCACCCACGCCGAAGATGCCCCACTGAAGCGCAGCCGCCTGGCGGCCCAAAGCATTTTCACGCGCCAGATAATCCACCCAGAACAGGGTATGGGGCACGAACCCCACAGCATCCAGCGCGTAGGCACCTATGAGCAGCCATACCGCCAGGCCAATACCGGGCACTAAGAGATCTTCGCGGCCTGTGGACCCAACAGTGAGCACACGAGGTAGCCGTCCCACCCCGACAATACACAGCATACCCGCCACCACGCAGAGCAGCCCCAGCGCTACCCAAGTGGCCCTCAGACTGAACTCCAGCAACCAGGGCACGATGAACGCCGAAAGCAGCGCGCCCAGGCCAATACCCGTGAACACCATGGCCCCCACGTGGGCGCGGCGCTCGGCGGGCGTGGCCGCCAAGGCCAGCGACGGCCCAACCACCATCAAGACGGCGCCAGCGATACCGGACACCAGCCGCCAGGCGAAAAACCAGGCAAAGGTGCCCGGCCACGCACATAGCAAGAAGCTCAGGGCGATACACAGGAAGCTTGCGCCGATCACCCGGCGCGGTGCAAAGCGCTCACTCAGCCAATGGGCCGCCAGCGCGCCCACGAAGTAACCCAGCAGATTGGCAGCGCCGAGATAAGCGCCCGGGCTTGCAGTGAACCATTCCTGCTCGATGACTGCAGGCAGCAGCGGCGTATAAGCAAAGCGTGCAATGCCAATGCCCGCCAGCGTCGCCATGATGCCGGTCAGCAAGGCGGGAAGCTCTTCTTTCATGCGTTGGCGAGGCATGAGGTCGTGTCCTTTTCTGGTGCGGGGCTTAAGTATCACCATCGACCGAAAGACTAAATGTCAATGCTAATTCTATAGAAACGATTCCTTTCGATAATTACTATCTCATTTAGAGATATCCTGACCCGATGGGTCGTTATGAGGAATCGAGAATGCAGTTGAAGTCGTTGCAGCTGTTCATGGCCGTGATCGAGACCGGAAGCTTCGTGGCAGCGGCACACCGATGCCATACGGTGCAGTCCAACGTGACCACCCACATCAAGAAGCTGGAAGACGAACTCGGGGTGACGCTTTTCCATCGCACTGGACGGGTTCACCCTACCAGTGCCGGAGTGGCGCTGGTAGATTATGCACAGCGCATGCTGAGCGCCCATGACGAAGCGATCGCGCAGTTTCAGGGCCGCGACAATGCCGCCGGGCGGCTGCGGCTAGGTGCAATGGAAACCACCACTGCTCTGCGCCTGCCGCCCCTGCTGGCGGCGTATCATGCAGCGTATCCCGAGGTCGATATTCAGCTCAAGACCGGGCCTACCGCTGAGCTGATGGAATTACTGATGGATGGGCAGGTCGACGGCGTCTTCGTGGCCGGTGGGATCGAGACTGGCCGCTATCAGGCGCTCAACGCGTTCAGCGAGCAGTTGGTACTGGTGGGGGCAGCGCCTATGACAATGATGCCCACTTCGCAAACGCTGATGACATCCACTTTCATGGCGTTTCGCCAGGGCTGTAGCTACCGCCAGCGCATCGAGCTACTGCTGGCATCCCACGGGGTGAATGCGGCCAGAATCTTCGAGTTCGGCTCTCTGGACGCGATGCTCGGCTGCGTCGCCGCCGGTATGGGTTACACGATCCTGCCTCGCGCAACGGTCGAGGCGCACCAGTACCGCTTCGGGATTCATACGCTGGCCCTGCCCACCCCTATTGCCCATATCGACACTTATTTCGTCACCCACAACCCCACCGGCTGGACACCGGCCCTGACTCGCTTTGCTGATATGTTGCGTGCCGCCGTGACAGAGACATGATTGTTGCTGGCAGTTTTTAGGGGGTGCTTACAATGCTACCTATCCCATTCTTCCAAACTTCTTGGCCCTGGCAGAGCCAATGATGAGCAGGCGAAACGCCCAATGCTCTGCCATAGTGAAAGGCCCACGCACCGTTCAAGGAGTAAAGAACATGACACGCGTAGCAAAAGTGGAACCCATCAGCGAAGACCGCGGCGATGCCATCATCGTGTCGGGCTGGCGGGTGCTGGATGTGACGGACATGGATGCGCCGAAGGAAGTGTCGCGCCACGACCAGGAGCCGGAGGCGATTCAGGCGGCGCGCCGTTTCGAGGCGGAAAGCGCTGGTGAGCCCGGCTCCGATGCCGATGACACCCAGGATTACGATGCCTCCCGGACAGATTCGGGTAAACCCGAGGTCTGAGCCCATTCGTTGCCCCGATACTTCTAGAGTCGCCGCTTTTCCTTCGCCGTCCTGGGATGGAAAAGCGGCGTTTTAATCTGGATGAAGTGCCCGCCGGTCACTCATTCGCCCGCCACCACTCGATGACGTCACCGAGCCGCCCCTTCTGCGCCAGGTGCCCGCTGCGCGCGAAATCCGCCCAGAGTGTGCGCAGGCGCTGGCCATACGCGTGAAGCTCGCCCTCCTCAACGCCCTTGACGATATCCGCGTCCCGCCAGCTTTGCGGCTCGCCGAGCAGCAGCGGAAGCTCCAGCGTATGGGCGGCGCCGTAGGGCGCGCGGCCTTTGTTCCAGTCGAATCGATAGACGAAGACACGGCCTCCGGCTCGAGCATGGCGGCAGGCGAAGGTGGCGGCGTCGCGCCGGTAGATCTTGCGCGTGGTGGCGGTCACCAGTGCGCCGGTCAGCGGTGCGCCCAACCAGGGCGTTCGGCGCAGGCGCGAGAGCGCCGGCGACAGCACCAGAAACAGCGCGGTTTCCTCAGCGGTGGTGCCGATCAACACGTCGATAGCCGCCGCCGCGCGGCGCCAGGCGGCGGGGGCAAGCTTTTCCTGGGGCAACGGGTAGTGGCCGTACTGCGGTGCAAACGGCATGGCGGACTTCAGACCGAACCCTTGGGCGGCCTCGATCACCCGGGTCTGTATCCGCAGCACCTCGTCGAGCGGAGTGGCTTCTGTCACCTCGGCGGCCACGGCCGCCATGCGGGCATTCATCTTCGCCCGGCCCCGGCGAATGCCGAGCGGCGCGCTCTGGATGATGACGCGCTGGAAAAGCCCTTCTGTGCCCTCGGCGATCATCAGGTGCGCCGCCGCGTCGCCCCCGGCGGAGTGGCCGAACAGCGTCACGTTGCCGGGGTCGCCGCCGAAGGCGGCGATGTTGGCGTGAATCCAGCGCAGCGCCGAGATCAAGTCGAGCAGCCCCAGGTTTGCCGGGCGGCCTTCCCCACCGAGAAAGCCCAGAAGCCCTAGGCGGTAGTTCACGCCCACTACGATCACGTCCTGCTCCAGCGCCAGCGGGCGGGTATCAAACACGGGCAGATCCGCCGTGCCGAACACGTAGGAGCCGCCGTGAATCCACACTATTACCGGGCGCGGCGCATCCGCCGGGCGCTCCGGCAGGGTGATCGAAAGATGCAGCGCCTCTTCGCAGACGTGAAACTCCTCCACCGCCACGCCCAGGGCGGCGTTGAGCTCGGGCTCGATAGTCTGCGGCGCCGCCGGCGACCAGGTAGTGGCGTGAACGAGAACCTCTGAAGGTGGCGCATCCAACGGCGGGCAGAAGCGCCGGGCGGTGGCGTAGCACAGGCCGGTGGCGCGCAGGGCGCCGCGATCACGCCAGCCGATGATCTCGCCGGCGGGGGCGCTGAAGCGCGGGGCATCGGTAGTGGGCATGAAACTCCTTAAACTTGAACGGCCAATCCGCATCGATCTATAGGGACCGAGCCGACCATCGTTGCGCTGAGATAGCCGTTAACGATGTATTGCGAATGCACGATGGCACGTACCGTCCAGAATCTTGCCGTCTTCTTCGATCATGCCAAGCTTTTGAGCGACCCGAATCGACCCCGAGTTTTCGGCGTGAATATCGGCTACGACTCGCTGTAAACCCAATGTCTTGAAAGCATGCTCAAGAACGGGATGCGCGGCCTCTGTGGCATAGCCTTTTCCCCATGCCGACCTCTTGAATCGCCAACCAATTTCGATATCAGGCCCAACGCCCATCTGCGGTATAAGAAGAATCCAGCCGATAAAATCGTTTGGCAGTTTATTCGCAAAGACCGACCAATACCCCAGACCTCGTCCGAAGCAGACCCTGAGTCGCTCACGAACGAATGCCTCGTGACTAGCAGGATCGTGCCACGGCCCTGGAACGTATTTCGTTACCTCGGGATCACGATCCATTTTCAAGCAAGCTTCAAGATCTGCGAATGTGCGTGGCTTTATTGCAAGACGTACAGTATCGAAGGTTGGAAGTGTCATTTTGATGGTTCACCTTGCATTGTATGGTCCGGGTACCAAACAAAGAGATGACTTTCTCATTGGTTTTGATGTAGATCCAGCAAATATCTTGTTAACGAGCGATCCGCTGATGAAGGAGCATTTGAGGGAGAAAACACCTCTCTCGACTTGGCACCGTTCAATCAAAAAACGAATAGCGCTTTGGGGAACATGAAACTCCTCCACCGCCACGCCTAAAGCGGCGTTGAATTTGGGCTCGATATCCTGCGCCGCCGCCGGCGACCAAGTGGTGGCGTGAACGGGAACGCGTGGAGGCGGCGCATCCACCGGCGGGGGCGCTGAAGCGCGGGGCGTCAGAGTCGGTCGGGGTCAGCGCTGCCTGCAATGAGCCGCGCGGTGGCAAGGAGGTCGTCACGGCACCACCCACTGCCCGGCCCAGTCATCGCCGCGCTCGAACAGCGCGCGGCGGTGATGCTCGCCCAGGTGCAGCGCCTCGAGGGTCTCGATACGAAACACCAGCACCGCGAAAGCCTCCCGAGAGGCGGTCGTCGTATAGGCC
>NZ_JAMZBD010000199.1:0-5518 GCF_024158685.1 Halomonas sp. 707D4
CTTCTTTGCAGCGAAGAGCGATGACGTGGCCGCCGTGACCGCCGGTGAAATCGAGACCGCGCGTGAGCAGCTGGTCCAGAAGATCGGCGAGAACATCGGCGTGCGTCGTGCCGTCGTCGTCAATGCCGTCGAAGGTGGCCTGGTCGGCGAGTACGTCCACGGCGGCCGTATCGGCGTTCTGACCGTGCTCAAGGGTGGCAACACCGACGTCGCGAAGGACGTGGCGATGCACGTGGCGGCGATCAATCCTGCCGTTGCGCATCCGGGTGACATGCCCCAGGAACAGCTCGATCAGGAAAAGGCCATCATCCTGGCCCAGCCGGACATGGCCGGCAAGCCTGAGCAGATCGCCGAGAAGATGGTTCAAGGCCGCCTCAAGAAGTACCTGGCCGAGAACAGCCTGACCGAGCAGCCCTTCGTCAAGGATCCCAACCAGTCCGTCGCCGAGTTCGTCAAGGCCGCCGGTTGTGAAGTGGTCAGCTTCACGCGTTTCGAAGTGGGCGAAGGCATCGAGAAGGAAGAAGTCGACTTCGCAAAGGAAGTCATGGAACAGGCCGGCCGTCGCTAAGGTCATAGGTTCCAGTTCGAAAACGGGCGTGCGCGCAAGCGCACGCCTTCGCGTATCCGGCACCTGCAAACGGGTCCGCTGCGCATTCCTGCCTTGCTATGTGGAGAGATGCCATGTCACGTGAAGTTCCAGAAGCCAACGCCCTCGCCGGCAAGATGGACAAGTCGAAGTCCAAGTACAAGCGCATTCTGCTCAAGCTCTCGGGCGAGGCGCTGATGGGCGAGCACGATTTCGGCATCGACCCGGCGGTGCTCGACCGCATGGCGCTCGAGATCGGCCAGCTGGTCGGCATCGGCGTGCAGGTCGGGCTCGTGATCGGCGGCGGCAACCTGTTTCGCGGCGCGGCACTCAACGAGGCGGGCATGGACCGGGTGACCGGCGATCACATGGGAATGCTGGCAACGGTGATGAACGCGCTCGCCATGCGCGATGCACTGGAGCGTTCCAACATCCGTTCGCGGGTGATGTCGGCGATTCCCATGAGCGGCGTGGTGGAGCACTACGACCGCCGCACGGCCATTCGCTATTTGACCTCCGGCGACGTCGTGCTGTTCTCCGCCGGCACCGGCAACCCGTTCTTCACCACCGACTCGGCGGCGTGTCTGCGCGGCATCGAGGTGGACGTGGACGTGGTGATTAAAGCCACCAAGGTGGACGGCGTGTACAATAAGGATCCGGTCAAGTACCCGGATGCGGTCAAGTACGACCAGCTCTCCTACGACGATGCCCTCGAGCAGAAGCTCGGCGTGATGGATTTGACCGCCATCTGTCTGGTGCGTGACCATGACATGCCGGTACGGGTATTCGACATGAACAAGCCTGGTGCCTTGCTCAACCTCGTCGTCGGGGGCAAGGAAGGCACGCTGATAGACAGAGGATGAACACGTGATTAACGACATCAAGAAAGATGCCGAAACGCGCATGAAGAAAAGCGTCGACGCGGTGCACACCAACTTCAACAAGATCCGTACCGGCCGGGCGCACCCGAGCATCCTGGACGCGGTGACCGTGGAGTACTACGGCGGCCAGGTGCCGCTGAACCAGGTGGCCTCGGTCACCGTGGAAGACGCACGTACCCTGACCGTCTCGCCCTGGGAGCAGCCCATGGTGCCGAAGATCGAGAAGGCGATCATGACCTCGGATCTGGGCCTCAACCCGTCGAGCGCCGGCAACGTGATCCGCGTGCCGATGCCGATGCTCACCGAAGAGACCCGCAAGACCTACATCAAGCAGGCCCGCGCCGAGGCCGAGAGCGCACGCGTGGCGATCCGCAACGTGCGCCGCGACGCCAACGGCGACTTCAAGTCCCTGCTCAAGGACAAGGAGATCACCGAGGACGACCAGCGCCAGGGCGAGGACGAGATCCAGAAGCTCACCGACAAGTACATCGCCGAGATCGACAAGGCGCTGGCGGCCAAAGAGCAGGACCTGATGCAGGTCTGATCGTCTTCTTCACCCAGCCCGGGAAGACTCGTCTGCCCGGGCGACTGCATGGCCTATTTATGACTCAACGTTGGTGCGAGAACCCATGACGTCGCCGCAGTTTCCCGCCAGTACGCCAAGCGACGCGCGCGCTTCTCTCGCCGGGGAGCCAAGCCCCCTGCACGTCGCCATCATCATGGACGGCAACAACCGCTGGGCGCGCGCGCGCGGGCTTTCTGGGGTGCGCGGCCACCGGGCCGGCGTCGAGGCAGTGCGCGCGGTGATCCAGCGCGCCGCCGAACGTGGCGTGAAGACGTTGAGCCTGTTCGCCTTCTCCAGCGAGAACTGGAAGCGTCCGGCCGCCGAGGTCAATGCGCTGATGGAGCTCTTTCTGATGGCGCTCAAGCGCGAGGTCAGAAAGCTCAACGAGCGCAACATTCGCCTTTCGATCATCGGCGAGCAGCAGGGCTTCTCCCACGCCATCCAGAAGCACATCCAGCGCGCCGAGGCGCTGACCGCCGACAACACCGGCATGCACCTGGTGATCGCCGCCAACTACGGCGGCCAGTGGGACATCGCTCGCGCCAGCCGCCAGCTTGCCGAGGAGGTGGCGGCGGGCAGGCTCGACCCGGGTGAGATCGACGAGGCGTGCCTGGATCGCGCCATGAACGTCGGTGACGTGCCGCCGGTGGATCTGTGCATCCGCACCAGCGGCGAGCAGCGGCTCTCCAACTTCCTGCTCTGGCAGCTCGCCTACGCCGAACTCTACTTCTCCCCGCTTTACTGGCCGGACTTCGGCGCGGCGGCGTTCGACAACGCCCTGAACGACTTCTGCACGAGGCGCCGACGCTTCGGCATGACCGACGAACAAATAGAGGCGCAAGGTGCTTAGACAGCGGATCATCACCGCAGCCTGGTTGGCTCCCGTCACGCTGATCGGCCTGTTTGGATTACAAGGCGGCGCCTTTGCGCTGTTCACCGCTTGCGTGGTGCTGCTCGGCGCCTGGGAGTGGACCAACCTGGCCGGCGTTCAAGGCCGGATGGCGCGGCTCAAGCTCGTCGCCCTGACGGCGCTCTTCATGGCCGCGCTCTGGGCCGGCGGGGCCGCCTTCGCCACCTGGCCGCTGTGGCTCGCCGCACTCGGCTGGGCGGTCAATCTCTACTGGGTGAGCCGCTACCCGTACAAGCGCGAGCAGTGGCAGGGCCAGGCGACGCGCCTGGCCATGGGGCTCTGGGCGCTTCTGCCCTGCTGGGTGGGCTTCAACGTGCTGCGCGAAAGCGGCGCGGTGTGGCTTCTGTTCGTGCTGCTGCTGGTGTGGTGCGCCGATATCGGTGCCTACTTCGCCGGGCGACGCTTCGGGCGGCGCAAGCTCGCCCCGCGGGTGAGCCCGGGCAAGAGCTGGGAAGGCGTGTACGGGGCGCTAGCGGCCACCTTCGTGCTGGCGGTGGGCTTTGCCCTCTGGCAGCCGATGGGGGTGAGCGGCGGGGTGATTCTCGTGCTGATGACGGCGCTGGTCACCTTCGTCTCGGTGCTCGGCGATCTTTTCGAGAGCATGCTCAAGCGCTTTCGCGACATAAAGGATTCGAGCAACCTGCTGCCCGGCCACGGCGGCGTGCTCGATCGCATCGACAGCCTCACCGCCGCCATTCCGCTCTTCGCGCTGCTGTTCATCGAGGTGCTCAGCGCCCGGGTGGCGGCGCTATGACCTCCTCGACCCTTCAGCGGATCACCGTGCTCGGCGCCACCGGCTCGATCGGCAAGAGCACGCTCGACGTGATCGAGCGCCACCCGGAGCGCTACCGGGTGCATGCGCTGACCGCCCACACTTCGAAGGAGGCGCTGCTCGAGCAGTGCCTGACGCACCGGCCGGACGTGGCGGTGCTCGACGCCGCCGCGGATGCCGCCTGGCTTCAGGCCGAGCTCGCCCGCGCGGGCCTCGCCACCACCGTGACCCACGGCGTCGAGGCGCTGTGCGCCGTGGCCCGCGACGCGCGGGTCGATACCGTGATGGCGGCGATCGTCGGCGCCGCGGGGCTTCTGCCGGCGCTTGCCGCCGCCGAGGCGGGCAAGCGAATACTGCTTGCCAACAAGGAAGCGCTGGTGATGAGCGGGGCGCTGTTCATGGAGACGGTCGAGCGCTCGAGCGCCACGCTCCTGCCGATCGACTCCGAGCACAACGCCATCTACCAGTGCCTGCCGCCCCGCCATCGCGGCGGGCTCGACCGCCATGGCGTTCGCAAGCTGCTGCTCACCGCCTCCGGCGGGCCGTTTCGCCAGTGGGACGCTCAGGAGATCGCCGTGGCCACCCCGGAGCAGGCCTGCGCGCATCCCAACTGGTCGATGGGGCGCAAGATCTCCGTGGACAGCGCCACGCTGATGAACAAGGGCCTCGAGCTGATCGAGGCGTGCTGGCTGTTCGACGCCGCCCCCGAGCAGATCCAGGTGGTGGTGCATCCGCAGAGCGTGATCCACTCGATGGCCGCCTATGATGATGGCTCGGTGATCGCCCAGCTCGGCAACCCCGACATGCGCACGCCGATCGCCTATGGGCTGGCCTGGCCCGAGCGGATCGACTCGGGCGTCGAGACGCTGGATCTCTTCCAGATCGCGCGACTCGACTTCGAGGCGCCGGACGAGGCGCGCTTTCCCTGCCTGCGCCTGGCGCGGGAGGCGATGCAGCGCGGCGGCAGCGCGCCGGCAGTGTTGAACGCGGCCAACGAGGTCGCGGTGGAGGCCTTTCTGTCCGGCGGGCTCGCCTTCGGTGCCATCGCCGAAGTGGTAGAGGGCGTGATGGCGCTGCCCTGCGAGCACCGCGCGGACACCATCGAAGAGATTCTGGCCGCCGATCGCTGGGCGCGGGAGCAGGCGCGGGGCCTGCTCGAGAGCGAACACGCAGCGGACGTCACGTCGGCAAAGGAGTAGCCTGTGGGACTTTTGCAGAACATCCTGGCGGTACTCGTCGTACTCGGGCTTCTGGTCACGTTCCACGAGTTCGGTCATTTCTGGGTGGCGCGGCGCTGCGGCGTCAAGGTGCTGCGCTTCTCGGTGGGCTTCGGCAAGCCGTTCTGGTCGACGACGGATCGCCACGGCACCGAGTTCGCCGTGGCCGCGATACCGCTGGGCGGCTACGTCAAGATGCTCGACGAGCGCGAGGCGCCGGTGCCCGAGGACCAGCTGGATCAAGCCTTCAACCGCAAGAGCGTCTGGGCGCGCATCGCCATCGTCGCCGCCGGGCCGCTCGCCAATTTCCTGCTGGCGCTCGTTGCCTACTGGGCGCTGTTCGTGGCGGGGACCACCACCGTCGCGCCGATCGTCGGCGACATCACCCCGGACTCCCCCGCCTACGAGGCAGGCCTTCCCGAAGGTGCGGAGATCACCGCGATCCAGAACGATCCCGTGCGCTCCTGGGAAGAGGTCAACCTCAAGCTCATCTCGCTGATCGGCTACAGCGGCGAGCTTGCCGTCGAGGCGCGCCCGGAAGGGGCGAGCCAGGCGCGCGATTATGCCCTGCCGGTACAGAGCTACCT
>NZ_JAMZBD010000200.1:0-5512 GCF_024158685.1 Halomonas sp. 707D4
GGCCGGGGATGCTCGCATCGACGGGCTGCTGTTCACCGGCAGCGCCCAGGTCGGCGGGCTCTTGCACCGCCAGTTCGCCGGCCAGCTCGACAAGATCCTGGCGCTGGAGCTTGGCGGCAACAACCCCTTGGTGGTCAAGGACGTGCAGGATGAGCGCGCTGCGGTATTGACCATCCTGCAGTCCGCGTTTCTCTCCGGCGGGCAGCGCTGCACCTGCGCCCGGCGGCTGCTGGTGCCGAAGGGCGAGGCGGGCGACCGGCTGATCGAAGCGCTTTCCCGGGCCATCGCGCAGCTTCGCGTGGCCGGGCCCTTCGAGGAAGAGCCGGCGCCGTTCTATGGCGGGCTCGTAAGCTCCGCCGCCGCCGACGGGCTCTTGAAGGCTCAGGCGGCGCTCGAAGCGCTGGGGGGCCGGGTGATCAATCGCATGCAGCGCCTCGAGGAGAACACCAGCCTGTTGAGCCCGGCGCTGATCGACGTGACCGGCCTGGACGTTCCGGACGAGGAGTACTTCGGTCCGCTGCTCAAGGTTCATCGCTTCGATGACTGGGACGAGGCGATCGAACTTGCCAACGCTACCCGCTACGGGCTTTCCGCCGGGCTGATCGGCGGCGAGCGCGCCGACTGGGACGATTTTCTGCTGCGCATTCGCGCCGGCATCGTCAACTGGAACCGCCAGACCACCGGCGCTTCGGGGGATGCGCCCTTCGGCGGCGTGGGGGACAGCGGCAATCATCGGCCAAGTGCTTTCTACGCGGCGGACTACTGCGCCTTCCCGGTCGCTTCGATGGAGGCCGAGTCGCTGGAGCTGCCCGAGAACCTGCCGCCCGGCATCACGCTGTGAGGAGCCCCATGCAGGACATTCGCGAAGTCAATTTCGACGGGCTGGTCGGCCCGACCCACAACTACGCGGGGCTGGCCGCGGGCAACCTGGCCTCCCAGCGCCACGAAGGGCTCACCGCCAACCCAAGGCAAGGAGCGCTTCAGGGCCTTGCCAAGATGAAGGCGCTGATGGAGGCGGGATATGCCCAGGGCGTACTGCCGCCCCAGCAGCGCCCGGACATCGGCGCACTACGCGCGCTGGGCTTTGCCGGCACCGACGGTGAGGTGCTGGCGCGCGCGGCGGTCGAGGCCCCCCAGCTTCTGCGCGCGGTCTGCTCGGCCTCCTCCATGTGGACCGCCAACGCCGCCACGGTGACCCCGAGCGTGGACGCGCCGGATCATCGAGCGCACTTCACCCCGGCCAACCTGCAGTCGAGCTTTCACCGTTTTCTGGAGCCGGAGACGACCGGGCGAGTGCTGCAGGCGATCTTTCGCGACGAGCGCCACTTCGCCCACCATCCGACCCTGCCGGCCACCCCGGCGTTTGCCGACGAGGGCGCGGCGAACCACACCAGGCTCTGCGCCGAGCACGACGAGCTCGGCGTTCATCTGTTCGTCTACGGCCGAAAGGCCTTCGGCGACGGGCGCGAGCCTTCACGCTACCCGGCGCGCCAGACGCTGGAGGCCAGCCAGGCCGTCGCCCGCCAGCACGGCCTCGTCGATGCGCAGTGCGTGTTCGCCCAGCAGCACCCGGAGGCGATCGACGCCGGGGTCTTTCACAACGATGTGATCGCCGTCGGCAACGGCCCGGTGCTGCTCTACCACGAAAGGGCCTTTCTCGACGAGGAGGGCACCCTGGAGGCGCTGCGCGCCCGAATGGCGACGCCCCTGATCCCGGTGCGCGTGCCGGTGGAAGCGATGAGCCTCGAGGACGCCGTCGGTTCGTACCTGTTCAACTCGCAGCTTCTGACCAACCCGGACGGCAGCATGACGCTGGTGGTGCCCGGCGAGTGCCAGGAGAACGAGGCGGTCTGGCGGGTGATTCAGGATCTGATTCTCGCCGGTTACAACCCGATTTCCGAGGTGATCGTCAAGGACGTCAAGCAGAGCATGCAAAATGGCGGCGGCCCCGCCTGCCTGCGCCTGCGCGTGGCGCTCTCCCAAGCCGAGCGCGACGCCCTCGGTGGTCGCGTGCTGCTCACGTCTGCGCTATATGAAGATCTCACCGCCTGGGTCGAGCGCCATTACCGCGACCAGCTGGCCCCGCAGGACCTCGCCGACCCCGAGCTCGCGCGAGAGTCGCTCACGGCACTCGACGAGCTGACCGGGTTGCTCGACATTGGCTCGGTGTATCCGTTTCAGTTGGGGTAGCGGGTAAGGCTCGGACGCTATTCGGCCAAGGGCGCGCCGATACAGCGTTCGAAGATGTTCGCCAGCGGCTGATAATGGCAGTAGTAGCTGGCGATATTGGCTTCTATCCACTCGTCGCGTTGAAGCGTTTGCCAGGAAATCTGGTAGCCGCAGTTAATGATCAGGTGTTCGAACAACAGTCGCTGAGCGCGTCCATTACCTTCACGAAAGGGGTGGATGACGTTCAGGTCGCCGTAGAGCTCTGCGCAGGCGTGGACAAGATCGGTCCTTTCGAGCTCGACGAAATGATTCTGCCTGGCTAGATAAGCGAAGAGCTTTTCCGCTTCGGGTACGATGCGGTGCACGTTGCAAAATCGCGTATCCCCCTTGGCAATATCGATCATGCGCAGCTCGCCTGCCCAGTCGTACAGGTCGCCGAATAGCTCACGGTGAAGGTGCTTCAGGTAGGCAAGATCAAAAGGCGGGGAGGCAAATTCGATGCTGTCGGCATTGATCAGTGAAAGTTCGCGTTCGGCCTCTTCAAGCTCATCGGGGTCGGTAATGCCGAGTAGGTTACGCAATACGGCCGTGTCGGGATAGCAGTAAGGATCCTGGCCGGTGCCGTACTTGTCCATCAGCGCGGTTTATTCTTGGTGTACTTCGACAGTATTTCTGTCTTGTTCGCTTTTGGAGCCCGGACATCGACCGATATGCCTTCGAGTGCCATGCTGGCTTGGTAGTTCGAGCGGCGTGCCTTGGCATGGTAGCGACGTTTGGTTTCAAGCGTGACGTTGTTCATGCTCCCTCCTTTTACTCTGATCCAGTATAACGCAATGGTGAGCAACCCTCATCCGACGGACGCAAAGGAGAGCGCCTTGAGAAGGACTCGAGCGTCGATTCAGCCCACTCGCGATCGCGCATTCGCCTCCGCGCTCATCCAGCGCAACATGGGCGGCTACTACCAGACCCTTGGCCTGCACTGGGACGAAACACTGTTCGCGCGCCAGTGGCGTACCATGGAGAGCTACCAAATCGTGCTCGAGGGGCGGTCGGTAGGACTCTTGTGCCTCGATCCGACGCCTTTGGCATGTTACCTCCGCGAGCTGCAGATCGCGCCAGGGTGGCAGCGCCGGGGAGTGGGGAGGGCGGCGGTCAACTTCGCCGCGTCACGCGCTCGCAAGGCGGGCAGTGCCGCCTTGCGCCTGCGGGTGTTCTGCATCAACCCGGCGGTGGCCTTCTACGCGCGCCTGGGGTTTGAGATCGTCGATACCGCCGACGGCACCCACTACATGGAACGGCGGCTTTAAGGCGTCTGGCGGCCGGCAGCGCGCACCTTGCCGAGATTGAGCAGCGCGATGCCCCCACCGATCAGTACCGCGCCCAGCAGCAGCCCGTCGGGGGTGCTTTCGCCCTGAACGAAGATCGCCACCGGCACACCGAACAGCGCCCCCACCGAGCCCAGCAGGCTCAAGAGCACCGGGCCGCTGCTTTTCTGCAGCAAAAAGAGCAGCAGGAACTGGCCGGCGAAGGCCATTGCCTGGAGGGCGATCAGCAGCGCCGTGTTCCACCCCAAGGCCGGTATGCGCAGCGAAAAGCCCGGCAACACAGCGACGCCCAGCAGCAGTATCACCGCCGCCACCAGCATGCCCGGTGCCAGCGCCTCGCTTGCCACGCCCGGAGGCCAGCGCAAGGTGCGGTAGAGATTGCCGATGGCGAGCAGCACCGGGCCGAGCAGCGCGATCAGCACCCAGTGAACATCGACCTCTGGAGCGGCGAGCTTGTGGGCAGCGAGTGTCACGGCCCCCGTCAGCGCCGAGGCCACCCCGAGGGCACGAACTATCTGGAAACGTTCCATCTTCAGTAGCAGCGCGCCGAGATAGGTCAAAAGCGGCGGCAGCGTGATCACCAGTGCCACGAACCCGGCGCCGATATGCGCGACGGCGGAGAAGAACACCAGGTTGGAGCCCGCCACGCCCACCAGCGCCGAGACGCCGTAATACTCGAGGGTACGCGCGTTGACCGGCGGCAGCCTGCCCTTGGCCCCGGCCAGTGCCAGCAGCAGCGTCGCCGCCCCGCACAGCGACCAGAACAGAAACGCCAGCGGCGAGAGGCCGAATTCGCCGGCGAGTTTGGCGAGGTTGGTCGAAAGCCCCAGCAGCGCCCCGCCGGCCAGCAGGTAGCCAAGCGAGACAAGCCGCGCGCGGCGTGACGAGACGGAAGAAGTGGAATCGGTACTAGGCATTGTGCGGCTCTGGTCATTTATCTTGATATCAAGGTATTCGACTGATTGTCTTGACGTCAAGATAAAAAGTCGTAAGCTTCGAGCCATGGACCATGTCGATAGAATACTCGCTCAATGGCAGCGCCAGCGCCCGGACCTGGACGTCGCACCGATGGGCACGCTTGGCCGCCTCAAGCGGCTCAACCAGGTGCTGACCCGCGCCATGGAGAAGACCTGGGCGCCATTCGGGCTGAACGAGTCGAGCTTCGACGTGCTCGCCACGCTCAGGCGCGAAGGGCCGCCCTTTGCGCTTTCGCCAAGTGCTCTGATGGCCTCCACCCTGGTCACGTCCGGCACCATGACGCACCGGCTCCAGCAGCTCGAAAAAGCGGGGCTCATCGAGCGTATCAAGAATCCCGAGGACGGCCGCGGCTTTCTGATTTCGCTCTCGGAGAAGGGGTTTGCGCTGATCGACGAGGCCGTGGGCGCTCATGTCGACATGCAGCACGCGCTGGTCGGGGGGCTGACTGACACGCAGCGCGACGAGCTCGATGCGCTGCTCAAACAGATGCTGGAAAGTCTTGATCAGCGTATCCAGGAACACGAGAGGTAACGCGCGATGGCGCTGTTGTTGAAATGTCTGCTTGGCGCGCTGGCGGTGCTTTTGATTGCGCTGTTGTCCCGTACCAAAAGCTTCTTTATTGCAGGCCTGGTGCCGCTGTTCCCCACCTTTGCGCTGATTGCCCACTACATCGTCGGTAGTGAGCGCGGCATGGCGGATCTGCGCACCACTGCCCTGTTCGGGCTCTGCTCGCTGATTCCCTACGCGGCGTACCTCGCCGCCATCTACTACGCCAGCTACCGTTTCAGCCTGGCTGGCACGCTCACCACCGCTACCCTGGTCTGGCTGCTCTTTGCGCTGCTTTTGCTCTGGGGCTGGACGCGCGTCTATCCCGGCTGAGCGGCGCGGCAATGAGCAGGGCGTGCTAGCCGCTCAGGGCCGGACTTCTTGGGTGAAAAGCCCCCATTCCAGCGCGTCCCGCAGCGAAGCGTTCAGCATCGGGCCGTGGCCGAGGCCCGGGAACTCGCGGTAGCTTGCCTGCAGGTTCGCCATCTCTGCCA
>NZ_JAMZBD010000201.1:0-5486 GCF_024158685.1 Halomonas sp. 707D4
CCGTTGACGCGAATACCGCGCGCGGCGAGCTCGAGCGCGAGCCCCCGGGTCATCGAATCCATCGCCCCCTTCGAGGCGGCGTAATCCACGTATTCGAAGGGCGAGCCGCTCTTGGCCGCCCCGGAGGAGACGTTCACGATCGCCCCCGGCCCTCGGGCCTGGCGAATGAACGCCTTGGCGCACAGGAAGGCGCCCGTCACGTTGACGTCCAGCACCTGGCGAAAGCGCTCGACGCTGATCTCCTCGAACCGGGCTTGGGTCGACAGGATGCCCGCATTGTTCACCAGGTGCGTGACACGCCCGAGGCGCGCCTGGGTGGTTTCGAAGAGCGCCGCCACCTCGGCCTCGCTCGAGACATCCGCCTGGGCCGTGATGACGCGCCCGCCCGCCTGCTCGATAGCGCCGGCCACGGCCTCGGCGGCCGCCTGATTCTTCAGGTAGTTGATGCATACCGCGTAGCCCTGGCCTGCCAGCAGCGTCGCCGTGGCAGCCCCGATTCCGCGCCCGGCGCCGGTCACGATCACGACCTTGTTCATGGAATTCTCCCTATGAGGATAAGCGTTGGCGTCAACGGGGCCGAGAAAACACACGGCGCGCCTCATCGACGCGGGGCCGCACGAAGCAGCCCTCGGCGTGATCGTTGATCAGCCCCATCGCCTGCATGAAGGCGAACACCGTGGTCGGCCCGACGAACTTCCAGCCGCGCTTCTTGAGGTCTTTCGAAAGCGCGATGGAGGTCGGCGAGGTGGAAACGCTTTGCGGCACGGCCACTTCGCCCCCCGGCGGCTCGAAACCCCAGAAATACGCCGCAAGCGACCCCTCGCGCTCGACCATCTCGACCGCGCGCCGGGCGTTGTTGATCACTGCCTCGATCTTGCCGCGATGACGAACGATACCGGCGTCTTCCAGCAGCCGCGCCACGTCGCGTTCATCGAAGGCCGCCACCCGGTAGAAGTCGAACCCGGCAAACGCCACGCGAAAGCGCTCACGCTTGGCCAGAATGGTGCGCCAGCTCAACCCCGCCTGGAACCCTTCCAGGCTGATCTTCTCGAATAGGCGTTGGTCATCATCGACGGGAAAGCCCCACTCACGGTCGTGATAGGGCTCGAGCTCGTCAGACGCGACCGCGCTCCAAGCGCAGCGGCGGTGTCCATCCTGGCTCATGACGGTCTTGTCCATAGGGTCGGTATCCGATCAAGCGAATCGAGCGCCCATCTTAACAGCCGATGAAACGGCCCGCGCGGTGCTGGCCCGCACTATGTCGAGTGGGTATGGGCGTCGGTGAAGGGCACTGTAGTGACGGCGACAGCCGCACGGGAGTGCCACTGCAAGCAAAGCACCGCTGCGCGCTGCCTTTCGCGGGTGCGCCCTACGGCTTACCCGCGCTACGAGTATGCGCACTCCCGTAGCGCGGCGTAACGAGCGACAGCGAGGCACCCGCGTGGCGGCGCCAGCCGTCCGGCAGTGCCACCACCAAGCAAAGTACCGCTGCGCGCGGCCTTTCGCGGGTGCGCCCTTCGGCTTATCCGCGCTACGAGTATGCGCACTCCCGTAGCGCGGCGTAACGAGCGACAGCGAGGCACCCGCGTGGCGGCGCCAGCCGCCCAACAATGTCACTAAAAGCAAAGCACCGCTGCGCGGCGCCTTTCGCGGGTGCGCCCTACGGCTTACCCGCGCTACGAGTATGCTCACTCCTGTAGCGCGGCGTAACGAGCGACAGCGAGGCACCCGCGTGGCGGCGCCAGCCGCCCAACAATGTCACTACAAGCAAAGCACCGCTGCGCGACGCCTTTCGCGGGTGCGCCCTACGGCTTACCCGCGCTACGAGTATGCTCACTCCCGTAGCGCGGCGTAACGAGCGACAGCGAGGCACCCGCGTGGCTCGCCTGCGAGCCTGGTTCCGCCCCGATGCCTTGCCTGACTACTCGGTCACTTCATACTCGCGCCGAGCATTACGCGTCAGCCTTCCCCAGTGCGAGCTGGCCGTTCGCTGCTGGTGATGATCGAACGCGGCGCGATCCACGAAGGTCTCCTGCACGCGAAAACGACACGGGTCATGTTCATCCTGCTCGACCCTGAACGTGATGCAGCCCGGCTCCTGGAGCGTCAATTGCTTGTGCAGCACCAGCGCATGGGTGAACGTTTCCAGTTCGCCTTCGGGAACGGTGATGAATCCTTATTACCTTGAATACATCAGCGCTGAGACAGAAGCGTCGTTAATTATAAAAACTCATCAAGCGCTTGCGGGCTTTAAAAAAAGGCCATTCAACACGCCATGATGATAGCTTCGAGACTTATCCTTGCAGCTCCTGCTGTTCAGTCACCTTATTGAACTCGACGGGTTCCACTCCACGCTTTCTGGACCGAACAACGACTGTATTGGCGATCTTGTCGTGCCAACCTTGTTTCTTTCCGCTGAATGCAACCCATAAAAACCCTAGGCACAGGGGAATGGCACTCGCGTAGTAGGCCACGTATCTCAAGAAAGATTTACCCAGAGAAAGCGACTCACCGGTATCGGCGTTGACTACCTTTAATTTAAAGGCCATCTTGCCAGGGGTCGCTGAACGATACACCCAGAAAAGAACGGTGGCGACTAGAGGCAATAACCAGCTGATGATGACGTCCCACCCACCAAGGAACATATCGTCGGACAAGAAGTATCTATCCCCATAGATGGAATATGAAAGCGGCATGGTGATCAAGATGAACAAGACCGTATCAATGAGCGATGCGCCCAATCGAACCCAAAAACCAGCGTACTCAAAATCTTCACTCTTCATGGTCATTTCGTTTCCTATTTGAAAGTCATCATGTTAAAGATAGCGGCTGAATAAAAAGCAAGACAGTACACTTAAAACGCCTAGCTTTACTGAGCAGCCACAACATTATAAACACAAATTAATCTTAGAAAACGACCAGAAAGACGATTATTCGACCTTCACGTGAATAATGACAACAAGGGCAATCCGCAAAATAAAAATCGCTTACTTGAGTCAATCGAGCGGTGGATACAAGAGCTGGCGTTACGATGCCCTTGCAGCGCACCATCAGGCTTGTATGATCATGTAGCCTTCCTGTCCCAGAAAAGCACCTGACGTACTATCCACAAAGACATATCAAAAGGCTTGAGAATGAAGATCGGCAACCCCCTGCTAGCTATTTTGATGCTCCTGCCCGCCGTGGCCTTGGCCCAGGACGCCCCCGCCGGCTCCCAATGGCAAACCGAAGAGCATCACGACGATGAGCTGGACCTGCACTTCGTCGTGCTCAAGACCCCGGCCATTGGCCTGGCCCAGCCCACGCTCGTGTTTCGCTGCTTCGAAGACACGACCGTTGCCTACTTCAACCTCTTCGGTCAGGAAGAGACCGGCACCTTCGAGTTCGACGCGCCTACGCTACGCCTCGACGACCAGGAAGCCGAAACGTTTGAGATGCAGGCCATCGACAACGGCCATGCCCTGGGCTTCTGGGAAGGCGCCGACGCCATTCCCTTCATCGAGGGTCTGTACGGCGCGAATAGACTGGAACTCGAGATTACCCCCGCCGAGGGCGATGCCATCGAGGCAACGTTCAATATCGAAGGGCTGAAGGAAAGGATCGAGCCAATCCGACAGGCGTGCGGCTGGTGATCTGTCAGGCAGACCTCAGGCGATAGCGGCGAGTGCCGCGTCGATCTCGCCAAGGGGATGCATGACGCCTTCGACGATGGCGATGCCCTGAGACGGATCGACCTCGACGACATGCTCCCGGCCGCCTTCCGGGTAGCGCGCCAGGGTCAGGACGATTCGCCCATCGTCCTCGCCTAGACGGCGTAGATCCCACGGGCCGTGCGACAGGTCGAGTACCCTCTTTTGCGTGGCGCGCTCCAGGATGATCGGCGCGTAGACCCAGAGCGACATGCGCATCTCATGGGCAGCCGTCTTCACCTCGTACTGGCCGCCCAGAACGTAGTGCGATGTTTCCATTCAAGCTCCCCACTGCGTTCGCCGTATCGTGATGCCGCTCGAGGTGATGTCGATGCCGTGTCAGGCAGAGGTCAGCTTCAGCCCCACCAGCCCGGCCACGATCAGTATCAGGCTCATCACCTTGAGAAGCCCCGCCGGCTCATCGAACAGCACGATGCCCAACAGCGCCGTGCCCACCGTTCCGATCCCAACCCAGATCGCGTAGGCCGTGCCCACCGGCAGGTTCTTCAGCGCCAATCCCAGTAAAAGAAAGCTCGCCGCCAGGGCGAACACCGTCCAGACGCTGGGCCAGAGTCGGGTGAAGCCCGCCGAGTATTTCAAGCCGATGGCCCAGCCGATTTCCAGGAGGCCCGCCAAGAATAGAATGATCCAGCTCATTGATATATCCAGATGAGGTTGGGGTCGTCCCCTCGTTAATAGCGAGTGGTGAGGTCGTCCTCACGTCGATATGGCTGACCAGGATAAACTTGGATTGGGCGATCAACGCCGCTCGTTTCCTGGCTCCCATGGCCCACCGAAGAATACAGCGAGGCAGGAAAAATACAACGAGACGATCAAGATCTACCGTCGCAAGCGAAAGTGACATGTCCTGAAGCCACGACTCTGCCTGACTGACGCCATACTTGTATGGGCTTAACCGTTAGTGGCTCTATCAAACGTCGCTCGCTCTACGAAGCGCCCGCAGATCACACCCCACGATAGCCTCCAAGTGTTCGGTGACTTTCTCGGCACTCCAATTCCACCAGGCGATTTCTAAAAGCTCGCTGATCGTGCTTTCATCGAAGCGATACTTGATGACCTTGGCAGGATTGCCGCCTACCATGCTATAGGCCGGTACGTCCGCGACCACCACGGACTTGCTCGCGATGATAGCGCCATGGCCCACCTTGACGCCCGGCATCAGGGTAGCCTCCAGGCCGATCCAGACATCATGACCGATCTCGGTATCGCCCTTGTAGGGAAGCTCGCTCGCTTCCGGCATTACCTTTTCCCAGCCCTGACCGAATATCTGGAAAGGATAGGTCGAAAAGCCGGAGGTCTTGTGATTCGCGCCGTTCATGATGAAGGTGACGTCCTTCGCGATGGCGCAGAACCTCCCGATGATGAGTTTGTCGCCAATGAACGGGAAGTGATAAAGCACGTTGCTTTCAAAGCGCTCCGGGCCTTGCGGGTCATCGTAGTAGGTGTAGTCACCCACGATGATGTTTTCTGACGTAATGTAGTTCTTCAGATAGCCCACTTGCGCAAAGCCCTTCATGGGCGCTTTATCGTCAGGGTTGGGACCTTTCATGTGGCCTCCGCTCGGTCGCTCATATCAGGAAAAAGTGATTAGCGTATACCAAAATGCCGGGCCTCGAACGGCGGCATTTGCGCTATACTGCCGCCCTTTCGAAGTTCGCCCCCACCCACGACGATCCGTCAGAGCGCCCTATGCCATTTGCACAACTCGGTTTATCCACGCCTCTCGTTCAAGCCCTTGCCGAGTCGGGTTACAAGGCGCCGACGCCCATCCAGACC
>NZ_JAMZBD010000202.1:0-5484 GCF_024158685.1 Halomonas sp. 707D4
ACGCTGTCGCAGATGGTGTTCGACGGCTTCGCCACGCGCAGCGAGGTCGAGCGGCTCGATCGTACGCAGCTGATCGCCTACTTCGAGCTCCTCGGTGCCAGTGAAGAAGTGGCCCTAGAAGCCTTTCGCAGTTACCTCGACGTGATGCGCTATCGCGAGCTGGTTCGTCTGGCCCAGGACAACTATCGTCAGCACCAGCGTGTCTTCGGCCAGATCGAGGAGCGTACGCTCTCCGGCGCCGGCCGCGGGGTGGATCTCGAGCAGATCAACGGTCGCCTGGCGCTGGCCGAGTCCAACCTGATGTCCGAAGCGTCCAACCTGCACGACGTGACGGCGCGCTACCAGCGCATCGTCGGCCAGCTCCCTGCCCAGAACATGCTGCCGGCGCCGTCGCTCGAGACGAACCTGCCGGCCAACGTCACCGAGGCCGTGCGCATGGCTTTCGAAGGCAACCCCGACTTCCAGGCGGCGATCGAGAACATCGCCGTGGCGCGCGCCCAGCAGGACGCCGCGCGGGCCGGCTACCTGCCGCGCCTGGACATCCAGGGGCGTACCGGTACCAACAACCAGGACAGCGTCGTTGCTGGACGTAGCGACGAGCACAGCATCCAGCTGGTGGCCAGCATGAACCTGTATCGCGGCGGGGCGGACCGTGCCTCCTTCGAGGCTGCCGCGTCGCGCATCGAGCAGGCCCAGAGCCAGCGTGAAGTGGCCTGTACCAACGTGCGTCAGACGACCCAGATCGCCTACAACGATACCCAGCGTCTGCGCGAGCAGCTGAGCTACCTCAACGAGCATCGCCAGTCCATCGACCGCGTACGCGGCGCCTATCAGCAGCAGTTCGACATCGGCCAGCGGACGCTGCTCGACGTGCTCGACAGCGAGAACGAGTACTTCGAGGCCAGCCGGGCCTTCGCCAACGCCGAGTTCGACCTGACCCTCGCCCAGGCGCGCACGCTGGCGTCCATGGGGCAGCTCATGCCCACGCTCGGCGTCACACGCGACGATATCCCGAGCCTGTCCGAGCTCGGCTACGACGGCATGACGCTGAGCTCCGCCGATACCTGCGCGCTCGACGGGCCCAGCGGTTTCACGCTGGAGGACTTTACCCGGGGCATTTCCGCTTCTTCCGGGAACTGAGGCGTTTTCGACTGGTTGGCAAGCACCCGCCGCGGGCGCGGGTGCCTGTCGAGTCGTGCCTGCCAATTGACCGGCGCGTTGAGGGAGAGCACTGCTCGACCCCGATATCATGGCGTGAATATAGGCGCGTAAAGACGACGTTATCGGGTCATTGCGGAGGGGGCGCCTGGCGTTAAATGCGCTTGACTCCGTTGCAAACCAACGCGCGGCGATCACCCCATTTCTGGTGCCGGGGCAAGGGGCGCGGCGGCACGTATTGGCGCATCTTTCTCATCACGGCACTCCTACAGGAGACGAGGCTTTAGTGGCGCAGGGCAAACAGGTGGTTTCTACCCGGGCTCCGTCCCCCGAACGCTCGAGCGATGAACTGCTCGAATGTCTCAAGGCGATCGCGAGCTATCATCAGCACGAGGTCTCGTCCGAGGCGCTCAAGGCCGGCCTTCCGCTCGAGAAGGGCAATCTCACGCCCTCCGTGTTCGGGCGCGCCGCACAGCGCGCCTCGCTGACCGCGCGCATCGTCAAGAGTGTACTGGCCAACCTCAACCCGGCGCTGTTTCCCGTCGTTCTGCTGCTGGAGCCGGGTCGGGCCTGCGTGCTGCTGGGCATCGATGCCCAGCAGGGCAAGGCCAGCGTCATCTTCCCGGAGCTTTCGGAGGCCGCCGTCGACGTGGCCCTCGACGAGCTCAACGCCGGCTACAGCGGCGAGGCGATCTACGTGCGGCCTCGCTTCCAGGCAAACAACACCAGCGAGCCCGGTATCGACAAGAAGCGCCGCCAGCACTGGTTCTGGGGCGTCATCAAGGAGAACCGGCGGCTCTACCGCGACATCGTGTGCGGATCGGTGGCCATCAACATCTTCGCGCTCGCCATGCCGCTGTTCATCCTCAACGTCTACGATCGCGTGGTGCCGAACCAGGCGACCGAAACGCTGTGGGTGATGGCGACGGGCGTGTTCATCGTGCTGTGCTTCGACCTGGCGCTTCGCCTGATGCGCAGCGCCTTCGTGGACCTGGCCGCCAGCCGGGCGGACGTCAAGCTCTCCTCGGCGATCATGGCCAAGGTGCTGGGCATGCGCATGGAGGAGCGGCCGGCCTCGACCGGCTCGTTCACCTCGACGCTGCAATCCTTCGAGTCGGTGCGCGCCTTCATCGGCTCGGCGACCATCGTGGGCATCGTCGATCTACCCTTCGTGCTGATGTTCCTGGCGATCATCGCGCTGATCAATCCGTGGCTGGCGCTGCCGGTGATCGTCGGCATCGTGTTCGTGCTGCTCTACGCGCTGGCAGCGCAGGGCAAGCTCCACGAGCTCTCCCAGACCACCTGGGAGGTGGGCGCCCAGCGCAACGCCCTGCTAGTGGAGTCGGTCTCCCAGCTCGAGAACGTCAAGGCGCTGCGTGCGGAGAGCCGCATCCAGCGTCACTGGGAAAAGGCGACCGCCTTTCTCTCGCGCACCGGCGCCCAGCTCAAGCACGTCAGCTCCTCGGTCTCGAGCGTGGCGCTTTGGGCGCAGAACAGCGTGGCGATCTGCGTCATCATCGTCGGTGTCTACCAGATCATCGAGGGCAACCTCTCCCAGGGCGGGCTGATCGCAAGCTACATGCTGTCGTCGCGCGCCATGGCGCCCATCAGCCAGGCGGCGGCGCTGCTCGCCCAGTACCACCAGTCCTCCACGGCGCTCGAGTCGCTCAACCAGGTGATGGCCAAGAAGGAGGAGCGCCACGAAGGCAAGGCCTACGTCGAAAAGCCCAGCGTCACCGGCCACCTGCAGCTCGAGAAAGTGTCGCTGCGCTACCCGGACGAGGAGCGCGACGCGCTGCGCGACATCTCTCTGACCATCAAGGAGGGCGAGAAGGTCGCGCTGTTGGGGCGTGTGGGCTGCGGCAAGTCCTCGCTCAACAAGTTGCTGCTCGGCTTCTATCGGCCCAGCGCCGGCGCGGTGATGCTCGACGGGATCGACATTCGTCAGCTCGATCCACTGCAGCTGCGCCGCCACATCGGCTATGTGCCTCAGGACGTGAGCCTGTTCTCCGGCTCGCTCAGGGACAACATCGTCGCCGGCGGCGGCAGCGACCGGGTGGACGACCACGCCTTGCTGCGCGCGATCAAGATCGCCGGGCTGGAGCCGCTGGTGAACGGCCATCCCAAGGGGGTGGACCTGCAGGTGGGCGAGCGCGGTCAGGCGCTGTCCGGCGGCCAGAAGCAGGCCGTGGCCATCGCCCGGGCGCTCGTGCAGGATCCGCCGGTGCTGCTGCTCGACGAGCCCACCAGCGCCATGGACAACGCCAGCGAAGAGGCCTTCAAGGCCAACCTCACGGCGATCGCCGAGGGCAAGACCGTGCTGGTGGTCACGCACCGCACATCGCTGCTGTCACTGGTGGATCGCATCATCGTCATGGACGCCGGCAAGGTCGTGGCGGACGGCCCGCGTGACAGCGTGGTCGAGGCGCTGCGCAACGGCCAGATCGGGAGGGCCTCCTGATGGCGAAGAATTCCTCCACCACCGAGCAGAAAGGCTTCGAGGCCATCGGGCGCTTTTCCGAACAGGGTCAGAAACCGTTTCGGCCGTTCATGGATCGGCTGTTCGCCCGTCGGGTGAGCGCGGCCCACCTGAGCCGCGACTGGGCAAGCGACACCGACTGGGCGCGCATGCAGCAGGAGCCGATTCGCGCACGGCTGTTTCTCTACACCACCTTGCTGGCGTTCATCGCCGTGCTGGTGTGGGCCTGCTTCGCGCCAATCGACGAAGTGACGCGCGGTACCGGGCGTGTGATTCCGGCCAGCCATCTGCAGCGCATCCAGTCCTTCGATGGCGGCGTGGTCGAGCAGATCAACGTGCGTGAAGGTCAGGTGGTCAGCGCCGGCGAGGTGTTGATGCAGATCGACCCGACCCGGTTCGTGTCCGACTTCGGCGAGAACCGTGCCCAGCGCTATGCCTTGGAGGCACGCGCCGAGCGCCTGCGGGCGCTGGCGACCGGCACGGCGTTCGAGCCCTCGGAGGAGCTTCGCCAGGAGGTGCCGGGTATCGTCATGCAGGAGCGCGAAGCGTTCGAGAGCAGCACCGAGGAGCTTCGCGAGCAGGAGAACGTGCTCGAGGACCGCGTACGCCAGCGCCGCGAAGAGCTTCGGGAAGCCCAGGCGCGGCGCGATACCGCCGCCCGTGAAGCGGGAATGGCCAGCCAGGAGCTCAACCTGACGCGCCCGCTGCTCGCCTCCGGGGCGGTGTCGGAAGTCGAGGTGCTGCGCCTGGAGCGCGAAGTGTCCCGCGCCTCCGGCGAGCGTAGCCAGGCGGACGCCTCGGTCTCGCGTCTGCAGGCCGCGGTCGAGGAGGCCCAGACCCAACTGCGCGAACTCAGCGCCGAGCGGCGCAGCGAATGGCGCACCAACCTGGCTCAGGCCGTGGGCGATCTGAACGCGCTGCAGCAGTCCGGCACCGGGCTGCAGGACCGCGTGCGCCTGGCCGAGATCCGCTCGCCGGTCGACGGGGTCATCCAGCGTATCCATATCAACACCATCGGTGGCGTAGCCCAGCCCGGCCAGGAAGTGGTCGAGATCATCCCCAGCGACGACCAGCTGCTGGTCGAGGCGCGTATCGCGCCCAAGGATATCGCCTTCCTGCACCCCGGCCAGGCCTCGACCATCAAGCTCACCGCCTACGACTACTCCATCTACGGTGGCCTTCAGGCGGAGCTCGAGCATATCAGCGCCGACACCATCACCGACGACGATGGCAATACCTTCTATCTGGTGCGTGTGCGCAGTATCGAAAACGAGAATCCGGCCGAAAGGCTCCAGGTCATTCCCGGGATGACGGCGCAGGTGGATATCGTGACAGGAAAACGAACGGTCATGCAGTTTCTGCTGAAGCCCGTGCTAAGAGCGTGGCGTGACTCAATGGGAGAGCGCTGATGAAACACCATTTCATAACCACCGATGGGGACATGAAGGCGCGCTGGGTGGAGGCGTTTCCGGAGGCCTCGTCCATCTCGGCCGAGCAGGGCAGCGATGCGATCGGCACGGGCGATGTGGCCTGGCTGGTCACGACGATTGATGACTGGCCCCTGCGGGTCGGGGACCTCGCCCAACGTGGTGTCACGGTCGTCGTGCTCAGCTACAGCGCCGACGACCAGGAGGCGCTGCTGGCCTTCGAGCAGGGCGCGCGTGGCTATGCCCATACGCTGGCGGCGCCGGAGGTGCTCGAGCAGGTGGCGCTGGTGGTCACGAACCAGGGCATCTGGGCCGGCCAGGCGCTGCTTTCCAAGGTGCTCGGCGGCTCGTTCCAGGCCCTGCAGCAGCGCCGCGCCGGTGAGCCATCGCTCTCCGCGCCGCTTCTGGCCCAGCTGACCG
>NZ_JAMZBD010000203.1:0-5440 GCF_024158685.1 Halomonas sp. 707D4
CTCGCGCACCGTGCAGGCGCGGCTGCCGAGCGTCTCGGGCGCGTCCAGCCCGCCGGGAAACGCCAGGTAAGTGCGCAGCCCGCCCTTGGGTTGGCGAAAGCAGAGGCGCTGCCCCGGGCTCATCGTGAAGGTGCCTTGTGCCGCGAGCGGCGCGTCGTCGATGCGCGCGTCGAGATCCGCTCCGACCAGCGCCAGCGTCACCTCGCATTCGGCCTCGAGGGTCAGATTGCCGCCCATCACGATCTCGAGCGCGGCACTGTGCACGGGGTTGCCCAGAAGCCAGTTGGCCCAGCGATGAGAGATCCAGTCGGCGGCGCCGCCCTGGGTGACGCCCAGGTGGTTGACCCCGAAGCGGCCGCTGTCCTGGATCAGGGCGAGCGGGCCTGCCTGGATGACACGTAATCCTTTCATGAGCGCTCCTCCATCGGCGTGGTGTCGCCGCCGGCGGCCTCGAACTCGGCCTTCGAGATCGCCTTGAAGCGCACCTTGTCGCCGGGGCTGAAGAGCGGCTCGCCGCGGCGGGCGTACTCGAACAGCGGCACCGCGGTGCGCCCGAGAATGTTCCAGCCGCCGGGGGAGAGCAGCGGGTAGATCGCCGTCTGGCGGTCGGCGATACCGACGCTGCCCGCCGGCACGCGCTTGCGAGGCGTCGTGAGCCGGGGCGTGGCGAGCGTCTCGTCCACCAACCCCATGAAGCCGTAGCCCGGGGCGAAGCCGAGGGCGAATACGCAGTAGTCGTGGGCGCAGTGACGCTGGATCAGCGCCTCGACGCTCACGCCCGCGCGCTTGGCGACCAGGGGAAGCTCCGGGCCGACGCTTTCGTCGTACCACACGGGAATCTCGTGAAGCTGGCCGTTTTGCGTCGTTGCCGGCTGCAGGCCGTCCAGCGCGCGACGCGCCTTGTTCGAAGCCTCGCAGAACGAGAGCCGCGTGCAGTCGTAGTGGATCAAAAGCGTCGTGTAGGAGGGCGTCAGATCGATCAGGGCGTCTCCGAAGGCGTGGCGCAGGGCGCTGTCTGCGGCCATGATCCAGGCCATGTTCTCTTCTTCGATGGTGTCGAAAAGACGCAGCGTGATCGCGTCCATCGCGGCGGTTTCAAGACGTGGGTTCACGCGCGCTCCAGAGCGTCGAACGCGTCACGAATGGCGCGCACCGCCTTGATCGATTCCGGGTTGTCGCCGTGCACGCAGAGCGTGTCGCAAGCCAGTATCAGCGGCGTGCCGTCGCGGGCGGTCAGCGCTTCGCCTCGGGCGAGCTTCTCAGCTTGGGCGACAATGGTGGCACGGTCGTGATGCACTGCGCCTTCGAGCCTTCGCGAGGCGAGGTGCCCGTTGGCCTCATAGGCGCGGTCGGCGAAGGTCTCGAACCACAGCGTCACACCCATTTTCGCCGCCAGCTCGCGCTGGCCTTGGGTATCGGCGGTGGACATCACCATCAAGGGGAGCGTGGCATCGAAGGCCTTGACCGCGCGCAGCGCGCCTTCAAGCAATTCGAGGTTGGCGGCCATGTCGTTGTACATCGCGCCGTGGGGCTTGATGTAGGCAAGCGTGGCGCCTTCGGCGCGGCAGATGCCGGCAAGGGCGCCTGCCTGATAGAGGATCATGTCCTCGACCTCGGCTGCCGAGCAGGCCATCGAGCGCCGCCCGAAGCCCATCAGGTCCGGGTAGCCCGGGTGGGCGCCGATGCGCACGCCGTGTTCGGCGGCCAGCGCCACGGTGCGGCGCATCACGTGGGGGTCCGAGGCGTGGTAGCCGCAGGCGATGTTGGCGCAGTCGACGAACGGCATGACGTCGGCGTCCATTCCCAGGTGCCAGTTGCCGAAACTTTCACCCATGTCGCAGTTGAGCAGAGGGAGCTTGTTGGTCATTGTTGACTCTCCTTTATGCATCGGCCGGTGCGCTAGGGCAGCGTCATCGACTGATAGCGCTGGTAGGCGCTCATGATGGTCTCGTACTGTACCTGGTGAGCCATCACGAAATCATCGCCGTAGATCGTCTCGTCGGGATACTCGGTGATCAGCTGAAGCGGGGTGAGCTGAGCGTCGTCCCGGGTCAAGAGGTAAGGAATGTCGTGACGCACGGCGAACTCGAGCTGCCCGGCGTGGGCCTCGAAGGCGTCGATCTGGCGGCGGTTGTAGTCGATCAGTCCCGGGACCGTCGCCAGATGCGCGGTCACCGCCTCGAGCAGCGCCTCGGCCTGGGTTTCCCAGCCTTGATGATAGCGAATGACGAGGAAAAAACCCTTGGGAATCGACCACAGCTCGAAGTTGCGCGGCACGTAGCCGGTCAGCGGGCGCGTCCACTCGTGGGCCGGGTAGCCGTGCAGGTTGATGTGCAGCTCGGCACCGCTCATGGCCCGGGCGCGCTCGCGAATGGCCAGCTCGAACTCGCCGCCGGGGCGCTGCGCCTGCAGGTCGCTGCCGAAGGCCGTGTAGCGCGCGGCGTGGTGCATGTGGGTCGGCTGCTCGCTGACCAGCCGCTGCTGCAGGCGATAGCCGTCCGGGTTCTCCAGCGGCGAGAGCACGAAGTGGGCCGCGGGGTTCGCACCAAGCGCCTGCCCGGCGCGCAGCGCACCGACGATGCCCGAGGGCTCGTTGGCGTGCTGGGCGGCGCTGATCATCACCGCGCGCTCGGAGCCCCGGCGATAGCGGGCGTGGAGCGTGCGCCCGCTGCGGCTCTCCGCGGTCAGCGTCTCGCCGCCGAGGGCGTCGAGCTCGGCGTGGATGCGCGCCGCGCTCAAGGGGCGCTCGACGCGCGCAAGAGCCGCTTCGTCTTCCACGACATCCGGCTCGCTCTTATCGAGCGGGGCGAGCGTGACGACCAGCGAGATCGGTGCGCCCGGGCGGGTCTTGATCTCCGGCACGATCTGGCCCGGCTGGATCGAACGGTCGCCCGAGGGCAGCCCTGCCAGGCGCTGGTACACCTCCAGCAGCGAGAAGTAGAGCTCCTCGTGGAGCGCCTCGGCAAGGCTTACGTGCTCGAGGCCGAAGGGCAGCGGCGTGTCCTGTGCGGGCAGGGTGACGCGGATGTTGAGCTCCTCGAAGAACGGCTGCTCGGCAGGCCACTCGGCCCCGGTGACCGCCTGCATGGCCGCGTCGAACAGTGCCGGGTAGTCGCAGGCGTAGAAGGCGCTGTCGCCTTCGCCGTCGGCGTTTTTCCAGGCGACCCAGCCGCAGGGAGAGAGCTGCCAGGCCTCGACGTGGTCCTGATGATGACGATTGGGGGCGGCGATGCGAACCTGCTCTTCGCGGCCATCCGCGTAGCCGAGCGCCAGCTCGTAGTGATAGAGCGCCGTGGACGGTGCGCAATCGACGGCCTCGAAGCTTAGCGCGACGTCGGCGTCCAGCATTCCTGCCAGCGGGTAGGCTTCGAGCACGAAGCGCTTGGGGGCCTCGGCAGGTGCCGGGTAGCGCACGTGCAGCCTGCGCAGTCCACCTGCGTCGAGCTCCTCGAGCACGTAGTGCACCAGCGGCTTGTAGGCGCTGCGAAAGCGCGCCTCAATGCCGCGCGTTGCCAGCGCCTTCTCGGCGTGCTCGCGAGCGGCGCGGTCGTCGAACACCCAGGCATCCAGGGTGGCACCGGGGGCGAGCTCGCGTTCGAAGCGCGCGACGAGCGCCTCGACGCTGCGCTCGAAGGTGGTATCGAGTAGCGTGGTCATCGTGAGGTCCGCCCCGTCGGGTCCAGGGTGTCGCGCAGCCAGTCACCCAGAAGGTTCAGGCCCAGCACCGTGAGCAGGATCGCCACGCCCGGGAAGACGCTGACCCACCAGGCGGTCTGCAGGTAGGTGCGGCCTTCGGCCAGCATGCCGCCCCAGCTTGGGATGACCGGATCGACGCCCAGGCCCAGGAAGGTCAGGCTGCTTTCCAGCAGGATGTTGTTGGCCACGTTCAGGGTCATCAGCACGATCACCGGGCCCAGCAGGTTGGGCAGCAGGTGCTGGAACAGGATGCGCCAGTCGCGCACGCCGATCGCCTGGGCCGAGAGAATGAACTCGCGATCCTTGAGCGACAGCACCGAGCCGCGCACCAGGCGGGCGTACTGCACCCACTGGGAGACGATCAGCAGGATGATCATGTTGGAAAGCCCGCCGCCGATCACCGCGATGAAGGTGATCGCCAGCAGGATGAACGGCAGGGCGAGCTGCACGTCGGCGAAGCGCATCACGATCATGTCGATGAAGCCGCCGTAGTAGCCGGACAGAAGCCCCATGACGATGCCCAGGACCACCGCGCCCAGCGCCGAATAGAAGCCGACCTTGAGCGAGATCTCGCCGCCGATGATCACCCGCGCCAGCACGTCGCGACCCAGCGGATCGGTACCCAGCGGGAAGCTGCCGTCGGCCATCGGCGGCGTCAAGCGCATGGCGAGATTGACGCCGCTGGCGCCGTCGGGGAACAGCCAGCCGGAGAACAGCACGGCAAAGCCGATACCGCCGACCAGCAGCGCCCCCATGATGAATTCGAAGCTCTTGAAGCGCTCGAGCTTCAGTGCATTGATCGTCATGGCAATCCCCTAGCTCTTGCGCACGCGCGGGTCGACGAAGCCGTAGGCGATGTCGACCAGCAGATTGATGGCGATGATCATGAGCGACAGCACCGTGATCACCCCTTGCAGCACCGGATAGTCGCGCGCGGCGACGGCGTCGAAGGCGAGCGTGCCGAGCCCTGGCCAGTTGAACACCCGCTCGATGACCACGATGCCGCCGAGAAGCCCGCCGAACTGCAGGCCGAAGTAGGTGATCAGCGGGATCGAGCAGTTGCGCAGCGCGTGCTTGTAGAGCACCACCGAGTCCGACAGCCCCTTGGCGCGGGCCACCATGATGTACTGCGAACGCAGGGTTTCGAGCATGGTGGTGCGCACCAGGCGCACGTTGGTGGCGGTCAGGATGATGCCCATGGTGGCCGCCGGCATGAGGAAGCTCTGCCAGCCTTCCATGCCGCTGGGCGGCAGCAGGTTGAAGGTGATGGAGAGCAGCAGCACCAGCATGATCGCCAGCCAGAAGTTGGGAAAGGAGAGCCCCACCAGCGAGACGACGCGAATCACCTGATCCGGCCACCGGCCTCGCGAGACCGCCGCCTTGACGCCCAGCGGAATCGACAGCGCAATGGAGACGAACATCGAGGCGAACGCCAGCGCGAGCGTTGCCGGCAGCGCACGGCCGATCAGATCGCCCACGGGCGTGCCGCCCATGAAGCTGCGGCCCAGGTCGCCGGTGAACAGCCCCTTGAGGAAATTCAGGTACTGGACCAGAAACGGCTGGTTGAGACCCAGCGCCTCGCGAATGCGCTCAAGGTCGGCTTCCGTGATGCTGCCGGCGCCCTGGGCGAGCATGACGGCGGGGTCGCCGGTCAGGCGAATCGCGAACGACACGATCAGGGTGACCGCCACCAGCACGAACAGCGCCTGCAGCAGTCGGTAGAAAAGAAACTTGGCCACGTGGC
>NZ_JAMZBD010000204.1:0-5440 GCF_024158685.1 Halomonas sp. 707D4
CCGCCGCCTCGAGCTGCTCTTCGTCGGCGGGTGATTCCAGCCGGTCGAGCTCGGCGCCGGTGGTCAAGCGTACGCCCGCGTTCATCGGCGCCAGCAGGTAGCCGATTTCCGCATCCATCAGCCAGTAGTGAAGCTTCACGCCGGGTTGCGTGGCGTAGTGCATGTGATAGCCACGCTTGACGAAGGTGGGCAGCGAATAGCCGAGCTCCTGCGCCCACTGCCCGGACCAGGGGCCCAGCGCCATGACCACGTCGTCCGGGGCAAAGGTCTCCTGATCGGTTTCCACCTCGAACCCTTCACCCCGGGGGGCGATGCGCTGGATGTCCGCCCGGCAGATACGTCCCCCCATCTGCGTGAAGGAATCGGCGTAGGCGGCGACCAGCGCGCCGGGGTCGGCGACGGTCCAGGGGTCGAGCCAGTGGATCGCACCGATGATGTCGGCACCGATATCGGGCTCCTTCGTTTCAAGCGCGGCCCGGTCGAGCACCTTGAAGTGCACGTCGTAGAGCGCAAGCGCCTCCTCGGCTTCCTTGATCCGCTTGTCGAGGCGCTCCTGGGTACGGTAGATCTCGAGCCACCCTTCACGACGCACCAGATGATCGGCGCCGGCCGCCTCGATCATCGGGCCATGGGCCTTCAGGCAGAGCTTGATCAAGGAGGCGTACTCCGGAACGATCTTCTTGTAGAGTCGGGACGAGGAGTTGTGCCAGTAGCTGAGAAGCGGCGAGAAGGCGTTGAGCATGCCGCCGGGACGATAGCGAATGTCCACCCGCTTGTTGGGCAGCACGCTCAGGATGGTCTTCATGTCCCGCGGGAAGGCGTAGGGCCGAACGGCTTCGCGCTGGATGATGCCGGCATTGCCGTAGGAGGTTTCGCGTCCAGGCTGGCGCCGGTCGACCAGCGTGACCTGACAACCCCGCTTCTGCAGGTGCCAGGCGATGCTCACCCCGATCATACCCGCCCCCAGCACCACTACGTTACGCTGCACCATGCCGACTCTCCCGCTCGTGACTTGTTGATATAACCCTTTGAAAGAGAGTGAAAAATATCACCAACCCGCACCCATTTGCACAGCGGTTTCCACTATATTGAAGCCATCGAACGGTTCTTTTTCCTCGATTTCGGGTCCGATCAGTCGATTTTACCGCCAAAAAGACAGGCACAGTAAATTCGCCTATGCATCAGCGTCGAGAATCCTTCACCATCGAAGCGCCAGGTAACAGACCTAGAATAGCCGCATGAAAAGCAGAAAGCAGAAAGCAGAAAGCAGAAAGCAGAAAGCAGAAAGCAGAAAGCAGAAAGCAGAAAGCAGAAAGCAGAAAGGGTATTGGAAACGAGAAAGAAAAGAAGGAGTGTTACGAGGAGAAAAGAGAGAAGGTCATGGGGTGGATGATGGGGATCGAACCCACGACCACCGGAGCCACAATCCGGGGCTCTACCACTGAGCTACATCCACCACGACCGGTACTACCTGAGTGAAGCATCCTGTTCGTTTCATCGCTGGGGTGGATGATGGGGATCGAACCCACGACCACCGGAGCCACAATCCGGGGCTCTACCACTGAGCTACATCCACCAACGATGACAACCAAGGTACCACACCTGCTACTTGCGTTCATCAGCGGCCACGATGAGTGGCACGCCCAGCAGGACTTGAACCCGCAACCTACGGCTTAGAAGGCCGTTGCTCTATCCGGTTGAGCTATGGGCGCACATGAAGCATTCCTACCGCCGAACACCGATGAGCACTTGACCACAGCTGACGTCGGGAAAAGCAATCGTCACCCTTCGCGAAAGGCAGATGGTCGGGATGGAGGGATTCGAACCCCCGACATCCTGCTCCCAAAGCAGGCGCGCTACCAGACTGCGCTACATCCCGATTGCTTGCCTTGGACGCTACCGCCTGGCCCGTCTCAAGCGAGGCACATACTACTGATTTTAATTTTAAAGTCAACACTTAAAGCCCGTGCGGGCATCGTGGCTTTGCCTGTCAGGCCCAACATGCGAAAATTGCAGATCGGTCAGCGCCGCCACTGCGCAGCGCCGGATCGATTCGCTTCCAAACTCCATAGGACTCACTACATGAACGCCCGACTCATCGATGGCAAGACCATCGCCGCTAACGTCCGACACCGCGTTGCCGAGAAGACCGCCGCCCGTCAGCAGGCCGGCATCCGCGCTCCCGGACTAGCCGTTGTGGTGGTGGGCGACGACCCCGCGTCTCATGTGTATGTCAACAACAAGCACCGCGCCTGCGATCAGGCAGGTATCCTGTCGTTCCAGCACCAGCTCCCTCACGACACCTCCCAGCACGATCTCGAAGCCCTGGTGGATCGCCTGAACGAGGATCCGCAGGTCGACGGCATTCTGGTTCAACTGCCCCTGCCCGAACACCTGGATGCTGGCCCCATTCTCGAACGCATCGTTCCCGACAAGGATGTCGATGGCTTTCATCCTTACAATCTCGGTCGTCTCGCCCAGCGCCTGCCGGCCCTGCGCCCCTGTACGCCCAAGGGCATCATGACGCTGCTCGACGAGAGCGGCCTCGAGGTACGCGGGCTCGACGCCACGGTAGTGGGTGCCTCCAACATCGTGGGGCGCCCCATGGCGCTGGAGCTGATGCTGGCCGGCTGCACCACCACGGTCTGCCACCGTTTCACCCGCAATCTGGAAGAGCACGTGCGCCGGGCCGACCTGGTGGTCGTCGCCGTCGGCAAGCCCGGACTCGTCAAGGGTGAATGGATCAAGCCCGGGGCGATCGTGATCGACGTGGGCATCAACCGCTGTGAAGACGGCACCCTGGTCGGCGACGTGGATTTCGACGCCGCCGCGGAACGGGCGAGCTTCATCACCCCGGTGCCCGGCGGGGTCGGCCCGATGACCGTGGCCACGCTGCTCGAAAACACTCTGGAAGCCGCCGAAGCCCACGACGCTTGAGCAATCCGGTCCACGCCCGCCTCATTTCAACGCTATTCAAGGAGTAACGCCGAGTGCAACGCATCGGAATCATCGGCGCGATGGCCCAGGAAGTCGCCATTCTCGCAGGCCAGCTGGAAAACGCCCAGCGTATCGAACACGCAGGTTTCATCTTTCATGTCGGCACCCGTCACGGGCTCGAGGTGATCGTGCTGCAGTCGGGCATCGGCAAGGTCAACGCTGCCGTGGGCACCGCCATCCTGCTCGAGCGCCATCGCCCGGATGCGGTGATCAACACAGGCTCGGCAGGCGGGTTCGCCGAGGACCTCGATATCGGCGATATCGTGATCTCCAGCGAAGTGCGCCACCACGACGTCGACGCAGTGGTATTCGGCTACGAACCCGGCCAGGTGCCCGGCATGCCGGCGGCCTACATCGGCGATGCTGGCTTGCGTGACGTTGCCAAGCGCGCGATCGCCACGCTTGGCGAGGTGAAGGTGCGCGAAGGCCTCATCGCCACGGGCGATGCTTTCATGGCCGACCCCGAGCGGGTCGCCGCCACCCGGGCACAATTCCCCACGATGCTCGCCGTGGAGATGGAAGCGGCGGCGATCGCGCAGACCTGCCATCTCTACGGCTGCCCCTTCGTGGTCACCCGCGCGCTTTCCGACATTCCCGGCGCCGGCGACAACCACCTCTCCTTCGAGCAGTTCCTCGAGATCGCGGCAGAGCACTCTTCGCGCATGGTCGATCAGATGCTGATCGAGCTCGGCGCTCGCGCCTGAAACGCATCGAGCGCGGCCTCGGCCGCGCTCGATACTCAAGCATTTCCTTCTGAAAAGCGCTCGCTGGGTGAGCGCCTCTTGCCTCCCTTTCCTGCCCCTAGCGCTTCATCGTCCACGCCAGGCACTCGCCGGCCATCAGCGGCACGATGGAAAGCCCGTTGCCGTAACCATACTGCGCCGGCAGCGTCTGCTCGCGTCGCTCCAGGGTAACGGTGTCGGCGTTAGGCTCGAGGCCGTAGAAACGCGGGCCGTTCAGGCTGGCGAAGGCTTCGAGCTTGTCGAGTGCCCCCATCTGTTCGAAGGCAGTGGCGTAGAGCTCGATCGCCACCGGCGCGGTGTAGGCACCGGCACAGCCACAGCTCGACTCCTTGTCGCCCTTTTCGTGCGGCGCGCTGTCGGTGCCCAGAAAGAACTTGGGGCTGCCGCTGGTCGCGGCCTTCAACAGCGCCTGGCGGTGCTGCTCGCGTTTCAGGATCGGCAGGCAGTAGTAGTGCGGGCGAATGCCGCCGGCCAGCATCTTGTTGCGATTGAACAGCAGGTGGTGCGCGGTGATGGTCGCGGCGAGGGTGTCGGGCCCGGCGGCGACGAACTCCGCCGCCTGCTGGGTGGTGATGTGCTCGCACACGACCTTGAGCGACGGATGACGCGCCAGCAGCGGCTTGAGGACACGCTCGATGAACGCCGCCTCACGATCGAAGATGTCGATCTCGCCGTCGGTCACTTCGCCGTGAATGAGCAGCGGCATGCCGAGCCTGGCCATCATCGCGATGGCCGCATCGCAGTGCGTGATGTCGGTCACGCCGGAGGCGGAATTGGTGGTCGCGCCGGCCGGGTAGAGCTTGACCGCCTTCACCACACCGCTTGCCACCGCCTTCTCGATCTCTTCTGCTGTCGTGGTGTCGGTGAGATAGAGCGTCATCAAGGGCTCGAAGCTATAAGCCGGGTCGAGCGCCTCGAGAATGCGCTCGCGGTAGGCGAGCGCCTGTTCGGTGGTGGTCACCGGCGGCTTCAGGTTGGGCATGATGATCGCACGCCCCATCTGGGCGGCGGTGTGGTTCACCACGGCCCTGAGCACGTCGTCGTCGCGCAAGTGGAGATGCCAGTCGTCGGGGCGGGTCAAGGTAATGGAATCCACGGTCGATCCTGTGTCAGCGGGAATGAAAGCGCTCGTAAGTAGCGGCGGCTAGTATACCTAAACGCTTCACGGGAGGAATCGAGCCACTAAATCCCGCCCCCGTCGTCCACAGCGCTTTGCAAGTGTCGTATCATGGCGCCCTGTCACCCGTTGAAGGACTTTCGTCGCCCATGCAAAACGTCAGGCGCTACGCAGACATTCTCACCAGCATCGAAGGATTGATGTGGCTGGCGCTGGCCTGGTCGATCAGCGTCTCGATGCACAAGGGCAGCACCGAACCCACCCTCGCCGTGCTGTTCGTGGTCGGCGCCGTGCTGCTGTTCAGCTGGGCGCACAAACCTCTGCGCTATCTGCTGCGCCGCTATCACGTGCGCAAGCGGCGCACCGACATGTGGATCCATACCCTGGCGCTGCCACTGCTGCTCGCCATGGCCGCGCACATCCTGCTCGAGGCCTTGCTTGGCCGGTGGCTGCCGCCCAAGATACTGGTGTTCAATCTGCTGGCCACCGCCGGCTGGCTCACCTTCGTGATGACGCTGTTCATCAAGTCCGTCATTCACAGCGTCAAGACCTCCGCCCGATGAGCCCCGCCCAGCCCGAGCTG
>NZ_JAMZBD010000205.1:0-5391 GCF_024158685.1 Halomonas sp. 707D4
TGTGGCACCTGCCGCCGCCACCGCCGCTGTCGAGCGAAGTGGTGGCGCTGGAGGATACCCATCCGGACACCCTGGACATGCTGATGCAGCGTCTGGCCGACGTGGTCGGTGTCGAGGACGTGATGGTCGTGCCCGAAGAGCGGCTGATGTATCTTAAGGTGAATCGCCAGGCGCTCGACCGGGCGGCGCTGGACGAGCTGATTCCCCCCTCCAAGCCGTGACCGGCGAGTTTGCACACGGTGAATCCGTGCCGAGTCAATCGGTGATACCCTAACGAGTAACGGCGGCGCGGCGCAGCTTCGCCGCCCACGACATCGAACGATCCAATCAACGAGGAGCGAGCCATGGCGCGCGGTATCAACAAAGTCATCCTGATCGGCAACCTGGGCCAGGACCCGGAAGTCCGCTTCACGCCGTCCGGCACGGCGGTGGCGAACCTGAACCTGGCGACCTCGGACACCTGGACCGACCGCCAGAGCGGCCAGCGCCAGGAGCGCACCGAGTGGCACCGTATCGTGCTGTTCAACAAGACCGCCGAGATCGCCCAGCAGTACCTGAAGAAGGGCTCCAAGGTGTACATCGAAGGCCGCCTGCAGACGCGCAAGTGGCAGGACCAGAACGGCCAGGACCGCTACAGCACCGAGATCGTCGCCAACGACATGCAGATGCTCGACGGTCGCAGCGGCGATTTCCAGGGCGGCGGTGCCCCGCAGCAGAACTATCAGGGCGGCGGCTACCAGAACGGCGCTCCCCAGAGCGCGCCGCCCCAGAACCAGGGCTATCAGAACGCGCCGGCGCAGGGCAACCAGTACGCCGGTGGCGCAGCCCAGGGCACGCCGTCCGGCCAGTACGGCCAGAACCCGCAGCAGGGCGGCCAGGGCGCGCCCAACCGGGGCGGCCAGCCGCAAGGCGACAACAACCGCTTCGGCGCGCCGGACCCGGGCAACTTCGACGACTTCGACGACGAAATCCCGTTCTGACGACGCATGACCCGGTCGGCCGGGTAACAGGAGGCCTTCCGCCTTGAAGCTTTTGATACTGGATGCCGGGCACTGCCTGAGCCTGGCGCTCGCCCGGGAAGCCAGCCGGCGCGCCGATACCGAACTGGTCATCGAGCAGGGGCTCGGCGTGGGCGCGGACGAGCTCGCGGCGATCGCCCCGGATGCGGTGATCGTGCCGCCCATGGCCCACCCGGGTCGACGCCCACCTGCCGAGGTACAGGCCTACGCCGATGCGGTGGAGGCGTGCATGGAGGCGTGCAAGGCCAACGGCGTGGCGCTGGTGTGGTGCGTCGCCGACGAGCTCTACGAGGAAGGCTTCGAGATTCCCATCGACGAGCACGTGGTGCCCGCCCCGCGAGACGAGTCGCTGCGCCGGCTGGTCGCCACCGGCGATCGCATTCGCGCCGAGTACCACCGCCACCTGATCGTGCGCCTGGGGCCGCTGTTCGCCCTCGAGGGCAGCCACGCCTGGCTCAGCGAGATCATCGATAGCCTGATGATGGGGCAGGGCGTGCGCGCCGCCGAGGACGTGATCTGCTGCCCCACCTCGGTGGATGCGGTCGCCATGGCGCTGATCGGCATGCTCGCCCAGCAGGGGTGCGGTGCCGATGCCTGGGGCGCCTACCACCTGGCGGGCATCGAGCCGGTCAGCGCGTTCACCTTCACCTCGGTGGTGCGCACCCAGCTCGCCACGCATCTCGAAGGGCGCGGCGAAACGGTGGCGCTGGGGACGGTCGAGGCGCTCAACCACCATCACGACGCCAAGCTGCGCCGCGTGCTCAACTGCCGCCGGGTGCTGGACGTGTTCGGCGTGCACCAGAAGCCGTGGCGCCTGGAAGTGGGGCGCATGCTGGATGCGTGGTGCCTGACCCGCGACGAGGCGCGCCCGCCACAAGGAGAGACGGCTTGACCAACGCTTTTCGCAGCCTGGTGTTCTACCTGGGCTACTTCTCGGCGATGCTGGCCTGCGGCGTGCTGTTTCTGCCGCTGGCGCCGTTTCTGCCGCTGGCCGGACGCTACCGGCTTTTGAACCTGTACAACTACTTCCTGATCTTCTGGTTTCGCGTGGCCTGCAACGTGCGCTACGACATCCAGGGCCGCGAGCATATCCCGGCCGGGCCCTGCGTCATCCAGGCCAATCACCAGTGCGAGTGGGAGACGGTGTTCCTGCAGGTGATGAAGCCGCCGGTCTGCACGGTGCTCAAGCAGGAGCTTCTGCGCATTCCCATCTTCGGCTGGGGACTTCGCCTGCTGCGCCCGATCGGCCTCGACCGCTCCAAGCCCGCCCGGGCGATGAAGCAGGTGCTGACCCAGGGCGTGGCACGTCTAGAGAGCGGGCTGTCGGTGCTGATCTTTCCCGAGGGCACCCGGGTCGATCCGGGCCGTCGCAAGCGCTACAACAAGAGCGGTACTGTCGTGGCATGCCGCGCCGGCGTGCCGGTGCTGCCGGTGGCGCACAACGCCGGCGAGCGCTGGCCCGGACGTTACTGGATCAAGCGTCCTGGCGTGCTGCGGGTGCGCATCGGCGCGCCGATCCTGACCGAAGGCCGCACCCCGGACGAGGTGCTGGCCGAGGTCGAACGCTGGATCGAGACGACCCTGGAAGAGATTTCCGACGTGCCCCGCGGCGAAACGCCCACGGTGCTGGAAGCCGCGCCCACGGCAAAGTGAGAAAGCGCAGGCTAGCCCGTAGCGCGGGTAAGCCTTCAGGCGCACCCGCGAGGCCGCGCCCCGAGGCCTGATCCGGCGGCGCCGCCGTCGCGGGTGCCTCGCTGCGCTCGTTACGCCGCGCTACGAGAAGAAGGCGTGAGGAATCAGGAAAGCAGCTGGGGCCTGGCCCCGCGAAACCGAAAAACGGCGCCCCAAGGGCGCCGTTCTCGTTATCGCGGGTCGCTCGGAATCGTCAGTCGGCGTAGCGCTGGAACACCAGGCTCGCGTTGGTGCCGCCGAAGCCGAAGCTGTTGGAGAGCGCGCGCTCGATGGCAACGTTATCGCGGCGCTGGGTGACGATGTCGAAACCGTCCGCCTGCTCGTCGAGGGTAGTGACGTTGGCCGAGGCGGCGACGAAGCCGTGCTGCATCATCAGAAGCGAGTAGATCGCCTCCTGCACGCCGGTCGCGCCGAGCGAGTGGCCGGTCAGCGACTTGGTCGAGCTCATCGCCGGGGTGGAGTCGCCGAACACCGCGCGGATCGCCTTGAGCTCCGCCACGTCGCCCACCGGCGTCGAGGTGCCGTGGGTGTTGATGTAGTCGATGTCGCCTTCGACGGTGGCCAGCGCCTGGCGCATGCAGCGCATCGCACCCTCGCCGGAGGGGGCGACCATGTCGACGCCATCGGAGGTGGCGCCGTAGCCCACGACTTCACCGTAGATCTTGGCGCCGCGCGCCTTGGCGTGCTCGAGCTCCTCGAGCACCACCATGCCGCCGCCGCCGGCGATGACGAAGCCGTCACGCGACTGATCGTAAGGCCGCGAGGCCTTGTCCGGGGTGTCGTTGTAGTGGGTCGAGAGCGCGCCCATGGCGTCGAACAGGCACGACAGCGTCCAGTGCTCCTCCTCGCCGCCGCCGGCGAACACCACGTCCTGCTTGCCGAGCTGGATCTGCTCCATGGCGCTGCCGATGCAGTGCGCCGAGGTGGCGCAGGCCGAGGAGATCGAGTAGTTCACGCCCTTGATCTTGAAGGGCGTGGCCAGGCACGCCGAGACGGTGCTGCCCATGGTGCGGGTGACCCGGTAGGGCCCCACGCGGCGCAGGCCCTTCTCGCGCATCACGTCGGCGGCTTCCACCTGGTTGGCGCTGGAAGCACCGCCGGAGCCGGCGATCAAGCCGGTGCGCTCGTTGGAGACCTGCTCCGGCGCCAGGCCGGAATCCTCGATCGCCTGGGCCATGGAGACGTAGGCGTAGGCCGCGGCGTCGCCCATGAAACGCAGAAGCTTGCGGTCGATCAGTGACTCGAGATCGATATCGACGCTGCCGGCGACCTGGCTTCGAAAGCCGCGCTCGGCGTACTCTTCCTTGAAGCGAATGCCGCTGCGCCCGCTTTTCAGCGCGTCCAAGACTTGATGCTGGTCGTTGCCCAGGCAGGACACGATGCCCAGGCCGGTGACTACCACTCGTCGCATGGAAGCCTCCTGTCAGAAATTCGCGGTGGAGGTGAATAGGCCAACGCGCAGGTCATTGGCCTGGTAGATGTCACGGCCGTCCACGGAGACCGTGCCGTCGGCGATACCGAGAATCAGGCGCCGCGTGATCACGCGCTTGATGTTGATGCGGTAGGTCACCGTCTTGGCATCGGGCATGATCTGGCCACTGAACTTCACTTCGCCACAGCCCAGCGCCCGCCCGCGGCCGGGATGGCCCAGCCAGCCCAGGTGAAAGCCGACCAACTGCCACATGGCGTCCAGGCCCAGGCAGCCCGGCATGACCGGGTCGCCCGGGAAATGGCAGTCGAAGAACCACAGATCCGGGGTGATATCGAGCTCGGCGATCAGCTCGCCCTTGCCGTGCTCGCCGCCTTCTTCGTGAATGCGCGTGATGCGGTCGAGCATCAGCATGTTGGGAGCCGGAAGCTGTGCGTTGCCGGGGCCGAACAGCTCGCCGCGGGAGCAGGCCAGCAGTTCTTCGCGATCAAAGGAGTGTTGCTTGGTCACTGAGTCGTTCCGAGTATCAGGGTGGTCGTTGGCCGCCTGAGGCGCTTGACCTGAAGGATGTCGCTCAGGTCAAACGTCGCAAGCGGCTGGCAAGGCCACGCCTAGTCTACTTCCGGAAACCGCCGAATGCACGCCATCGTGGACTTAACGTCGCCCCGAGCGGCGCTAGAGCGCCTTGAAGGCCTCGAGCGCCCGGGCGCGGGCTGCCTTGTGATCGACGATGGGCTCGGGGTAGTCGAGCTTGGTCAGCATGTCGCGTGGGGGAGCGTGGCGCGCCTTGGCGGGAAGCGCTTCGAGCTCGGGCAGCCAGTGGGCGATGAACTCGCCGTCCGGGTCGAAGCGCGTCGACTGGGGGGTGGGGTTGAAGATACGAAAATAGGGGGCGGCGTCGGTGCCGGTGGACGCTGCCCACTGCCAGCCGCCGTTGTTGGAGCAGAAGTCGCCGTCGATCAGGTGCTCGAGAAAGAAGCGCTCGCCGCGGCGCCAGTCGATCAGCAGGTGCTTGCTCAGAAACATGGCCGTGACCATGCGCAGGCGGTTGTGCATCCAGCCGGTATCGACCAGCTGGCGCATGGCGGCATCCACCAGCGGGTAGCCGGTGCGCCCTTCGCACCACGCCTTGAAGCCCTCGTCGTCGTCGCGCCACTCGAGCGCCCGCGTGTGCTCCTGGAACGGTTCGTGGCGCACCACGCGAGGAAAGCCGAAGGCCACGTGCTGGTAGAACTCGCGCCAGACCAGCTC
>NZ_JAMZBD010000206.1:0-5371 GCF_024158685.1 Halomonas sp. 707D4
CCCGGCACCAGCTCGCTGATCTCGCAGCCGATGTCCACCGCGACGCGATCCACCGCCTCGTCGATGTCCGCGCTTTCGCGGGCGATCGCCGCCAGCCGTGCGCGGCGATCCTCCTGCTGGGCGGCCTGGAGGATCAGCGACGGGTTGGTGGTGGCGTCTTCCGGGCGAAAGCGGCGGATCGCCTCGAGATCGCCGGTATCCGCCACGACCTTGGTCATGCTCTTGAGCTGGGAAAGTAGGCTTTGGCTCATGCAGGGCTCCTTGTTCGAGATGGTTCTACTCTAGCAAGGCTTGGGGGCTGTGAATATCGCCCGGCGCGGATTGCCGCGCAGCCGGGTCGTGGCGCCAGGCGAAGGCCGCCGGAGCGGCGCTTTCGATCTTGAACCGCCCGGCGACCTCCCTGAGCTGCTCGGCGACCTTCTCGAGCGCCAGCGCTTCGCGGGCGCTGCTCTCCACCTGGGCGCCGTTGTCGCGGTTGACGCGGGTCTGCTCGGCCAGGGTGGCGTTGAGGTTCTCGATATGGCGGTGCTGCTCCTGGGCGGCATCGGCAATATGCGCCATCAGGCCGTTGGCGCGGTCGGTGGTCGCGGCGATCTCGCGCATGGTATCGCCGGCCTTTTCCGACAGCGCATGGCCCTGCTGAATGTTCTTCGTGGAATCGGCCAGAAGCGTCTTGATCTCTTGCGCGGCTTCTGCGCTTCGCGTGGCCAGCTGACGCACTTCCTCGGCCACCACCGCGAAGCCCCTGCCGTTGGCACCGGCGCGCGCCGCTTCCACCGAGGCATTGAGTGCCAGGATGTTGGTCTGAAAGGCGATGGCGTCGATGGTGCCGACGATGCCGTCGACCTCACGGGCACGGGCGTGGATATGTTCCATGGTGTCGAGGAAAGCCCCCATCACCTGACTGCCCTCGCCGGTCTGGGCGGTGGCGGTGGCCGTGAGGTTCGAGGCATTCACCGCATGGTCGGCGGTGGAGGCGGTATGCGTGGTCAGCTCGTCGAGGTGGGTCGTGGTGGACTCGTGAAAGGCATGCTGAGCACGGGTGCGAATCGCCAGCTCCTCGTTGCCCAGTGCCAGGCGCTGGGCGCTGTCGAACATCGCCAGGCTCTGCTCGTGCAGGCTCGCCACGGTGGCGGTGAACGAGCATCGCATGCTCTCGAGCTCCTGGTAGAGCTGGCCGATCTCGTTGCTGCCCGGCCGGGTGATCTCGCCGCTCAGATCTCCCTGGGCGAGCGTGCGCAGATGGCGAACCAGGGTCTTAATCGGGCGCAGGAAGTGGCGCTGGCCGATCAGCGCGATCGCCGCCAGCACGCCCAGCGCCACAACGATCCCCGCGAGCAGCCCCTGACCGAGGATGAGGGCGCGCTGCTGGGCGCTCGCCAGAAGCGCGGTGCCCTGACGGTCCGCCTGTTCGTAGAAGCCGCGAGCCACCTCGGTGAAGGCCTGGCTGAGCGTCAGCGCCTCGGCGGTGAGCTCGCGGTAACCGCCGCGGTCGCCGGTGCGCACCGCGTCGAGCTGACGTCCGAGCGCTTCGATCAAGGCCGTGGCGCGGGCGTTGATCTCGTCGCGCTCCGGATGATTAACGGTGGCGTCGAGAAAGCTCGCCAGGGCGCTGCGCATCTCGTCTATCTCGCGCTCGACGGCGGCGAGCGCCTCGACCGGGTCGCCCAGCGACGGGCGCAGCTGGCGCTCGAGCGCCCGATCGAGGCGGTGCAGCCCTTCGAGCCCGGCGATGTGCAGCCGGTTGAGCGACGAGGCCTGCTGCACGTTGACGCGCTCGAGCAGCGCCAGGTCGCGCTGGCCCTGTTCGATCACGCTCCAGGCGAGCAGGGCGAAGGCCAGCACGCACATCGTGACCAGCGACAGCGCCACGACGGCCAGCGTACGAAGAGAAAGATGGGAAAGCGGCGGTGTGATCATGGGAGCTCGAAAGTGCAGTGAGGAAGGCTTTCGAGGGTAAGCGGCGTTTGTTGCAGTTTTCTTGTGCGCGGCGCAATAAGGCGCCATGCGCGCCCCCACGACGAAAAAAGGCGCATCGAACGGCGCTGTCATATTTTTGCAATCATCGCGCGGCAGACTCCTCGGTGTCGAAGGCCAGAAGGCCACCGCTTCCAGCGTAAGAGGGCTGGATTTCACACTCGAGGGGAATGCGACGATGAATGTCACCAAGAAGACGCTTAGTGTTGCCGTAGTAGCTGCGCTCGCCACCGGCGCCAGCGCCGCCGCCATGGCCCGCGATACCATCCAGATCGCGGGTTCTTCGACCGTTTTGCCGTTTGCCAGTATCGTCGCCGAGGAGTTCGGCAACACCTATTCCCAGTTCAACACGCCGGTCGTCGGTTCCGGCGGCTCCAGCGGCGGCCTGCGCCAGTTCTGCCAGGGCGTGGGCGAGAACACCATCGACATCGCCAACGCCTCGCGCCCGATCCGTTCGAGCGAAGTGGAGAGCTGTGGCGAGAATGGCGTCAACGAGATCATCGAGGTGAAGTTCGGCTACGACGGTATCGTGTTCGCCTCGCGCCTGGACCAGAACGAGTTCGCGCTGACGCCGGAGTTCGTCTTCAAGGCCGCCGCCGCCCAGGTGCCGCAGGATGGCCAACTGGTCGACAACCCCTACACCAACTGGTCGCAGATCGACGACAGCCTGCCGGATCAGGAGATCACGCTGGTGATCCCGGCCTCCAACCACGGTACCCGTGAAGTCTTCGAAGAGCGCGTGATCCACCCGGGCTGCGAAAGCGTGGGCGAGATCGAGGACGACGCCTGCAACAACCTGCGCGGCGATGGCCGTATCGTCGAGATCGCCGGTGACTACACCGAGACCCTGGCGCGCCTGGATGCCCAGGACAACGCCGTGGGCGTGTTCGGCCTGAGCTTCTACGACCAGAACCGCGACCGCCTGCAGGTGGCGACCATGGACGGCGTGACGCCGAGCCTCGAGACCATCGGTTCCGGCGAGTACCCGGTATCGCGTCCGCTCTACTTCTACGTCAAGGGCGAGCACCTGGACGTGATCCCGGGCCTTGCCGAGTACACCGAGTACTTCCTCAACGACATGATCTCCGGCTTCGGCAGCCCCCTGGAAGACGCCGGCTTGATTCCGATGGACGAAGGCGAGCGTGCCGACGTGCTCGAGAACTTCGAATCCCGCACCGTGGTCAGCGCCGAGTAATCCGGCTCTCGCCGAACCTCGAGCGTCAAGCCAAGATCGCGCCGACATCAACGTGCTTGATGTCGGCGTTTAAATATTGAGTCAAAAGGCGAAGACATAATGAGCAATCTTGCCTTGATAGCCATGCTCTTGATGCTGATGGCCTTGGCATATCACCTGGGCCTGACGCGCAGTCGCGCGGTGGCTTCCGGTCGCGACGTGCGCCTGCACTCCCGCCCCGGCTACTACGGTACGCTGGTGGCGCTGTGGTGCGGCCTGCCGGCGTTCGCCCTGTTCCTGCTGTGGTCTATCTTCGCCGCCCAGCTCATCGATACCCTGGTTCTCCAGCAGCTGCCGGCGGATCTGGTGGGGTCGCTGAGCGATCGCGAGCTGCAGACCCTGATGCGGCGCATCGCGGCGCTGGCCGACGGGCGCGGCGTCGCCGGTGGCGGAAGCCCCGAAGAGCTCGCCGCTGCCGCCCATATGGCGCGGCTCGAGACCATCGGCCAATTGAGCCTCGCGGCAGTGACGGCGGTGGTGGCGGTGATCGGGCTGGTCTTCGCCCGGCGGCGCATCTCGCCCCACTGGCAGGCGCGCAACCACGTCGAGCGCGTCATCACCATCGCCCTCGGGGCGAGTTCCGCCATCGCGATCTTCACCACCATCGGCATCGTGCTGTCGATGCTCGGCGAGGCGCTGCGCTTTTTCAGTTTCATCCATCCCGCCGACTTCTTCTTCGGCACGGTGTGGAACCCGCGCTTCAGCTCCGCAGGTGCCGGCGCCCAGGGCCAGTTCGGTCTGCTGCCGCTTCTGTGGGGCACCCTGATGGTCAGCGTCATCGCGCTGCTGGTGGCGATTCCGGTCGGTTTGATGACCGCGATCTACATGGCGGAGTACGCCTCGCCCTGGCTCAGAAGCGTCGCCAAGCCGATCATCGAGATCCTCGCGGGCATTCCCACCATCGTCTACGGGTTCTTCGCGCTGACCGTGATCGGGCCATTCCTGTCGATGCTCGGTGATCTGGTCGGCATCAACATCCGCACCACCAGCGCGATGACCGCGGGGATCGCCATGGGCATCATGATCATCCCGTTCGTTTCGTCGCTGTCCGACGACATCATCACCCAGGTGCCGAAGTCGCTGCGCGACGGGGCGCTGGGGCTCGGCGCCACCAAGTCGGAAACCATCCGCCAGGTGGTGCTGCCGGCGGCGCTCCCCGGCATCGTCGGGGCCTTTCTGCTGGCCGCCAGCCGGGCGATCGGCGAGACCATGATCGTGGTGCTCGCGGCGGGCAACAACCCGGTGCTGCACGCCAATCCCTTCGAAGCGGTGTCGACCATCACCGTGACCATCGTCAACCAGCTGACCGGCGACATGGATTTCGCCAGCCCGCAGTCGCTGGTGGCCTTCGCCCTGGGCCTGACGCTGTTCGTGATCACGCTGGGGCTGAACGTCATCGCCCTGGTGGTGGTGCGCAAATACCGCCAGCAATACGAGTAAGTGACCATGACCCTATCGATTGAGCAGCGCCGCGAGCACCGCCTGACCACGATTGAGAAGTCGCTGGCGCGACGGCACCGCAAGGAGAATGGCTTTCGCCGACTGGGGCTTGCCGCCGTGCTGGTCGGGCTCACGCTGGTGACGATCCTGTTCGCCAGCATCCTCACCAAGGGCATTCCCGCCTTCTGGCAGGCCACGCTCTACACCGAGATCCATTTCGACCCCGAGGTGATCGACCTGCCGCCGGCGCCGGTGCGCGAGGCCGGCGAAACCCCGTACGCCTTCAACGAGCGCCATACCCAGTGGATGACCCAGGCGGGGCTGGTGAACTGGCAGTCGCTGATCGACGCCTCCCTCGAGCGTGCGCTGGGCGAGGAGGTCGAGCCGCGCCAGCTGCGTGATCTGCGCGCACTGGTCGCCTCCGGCGAGCGCTATGCGCTGCGCGACCGCTTCATCGCCGATCCTTCGCTCCTGGGGGACACGGTGACGATCAAGATGCTCGCCGGCGCCGACGTCGACGTCTGGGTGAAGGGCAACATCGACCGCGACCTGCCGGATGCCCGCCAGCAGCTAAGCCCCCAGTCGCGCGCCTGGATCGACGTTCTGCAGGACGAGGACGTGCTGCGCCAGTCCTTCAGCACCTCGCTGTTCGTCAATACCGACTCGCGCAGCTCGCTGGCCTCGGCGGGGCTCGCCGGCGCCTTCATGGGGTCGCTGTTC
>NZ_JAMZBD010000207.1:0-5369 GCF_024158685.1 Halomonas sp. 707D4
CTCGAGGACCAGGCTGAAGGGCGTACCCGCCGGCAGCGGCGAAGGCAGGGCGATGGGATGGTCGACGTCCGTCGCCACCAGCGGCGGCCACTCCTGTGGCGTAGACGCGGCGGCAAGCTTCTCGAGGCGGCGGCGGCTATCGGCGATGGCCGCAGCGGATTCGGTGGGAAAGCCCAGATGGTTCAGCAGCCGGTGCTGGGCCGCGTCGGACAGCCGGCACGCCACCCCGTCGCTGTCCTCCCAGTCGAGCAGCAGTCCCGCCGCGCGGGAGAGATCGTGCAGGGCGGTACTCATGAGAGGACTCCACGCTCGTCAGGCATCAGCCACGCCGCCGCCGCGCGCGCCGGCAGCCGGCCCGCTTCGGCGGATCGAGCGACCGCATCGCGAGATTCGAACAACAGCGCCTGGAACGAGAGCCGCGCCAGCGCCTCGCTCTCGAGCGCTGCATCGCTCAGGTTGATGGCGATGGCCAGGTGCGTGCCGTCGCCGAGCTGCCAGCGGGCCAGCACCGCCTTGTCGCCCAGCACGTCGGCGCCCAGTGCCCGAGCGCCGTCGAGGCGCGGTACGATATGGCGATGGCGCAGGGCGAGCAGATGAATGTAGCGCTCGAGAACCTCGCGATGCGCCGGCGCGCCGCTCATCTCCAGATCCGGCGTCGAGGCATCGAAGGTCGCCCTGGCGTTGGGGTCGGGAATGCGGGCGCGGGCCTGGTCATCCTCGAAGGCGGCGAAGTCGGCGAACTCCGCCCGGCGACCTTCGCGCACCGCGTTGGCCAGACTTTCGTCGTGGTCGGTGAAGAACAGAAATGGGCGCGTCGAGCCCCACTCCTCGCCCATGAACAGAAGCGGCACCATGGGGGAGAGCAGAAGCAGGAGCGTGGCCGCCGCCAGAGCGTCCGGGTCGGCGAGCACGTTCAGGCGCTCGCCGAGCGCGCGGTTGCCGACCTGGTCGTGGTTCTGCAGAAACGCCACGAAGGCGGTGGGCGGCAGGTGGCCGCTCTGCTCGCCGCGCGGCCTGCCGTGGCGCGAGGTTTCGCCTTGGTAGACGAATCCTTCGCTCAAGCAGCGTGCCAGCCGCTTGGTGGGGCGCTCGGTGAAGTCTGCGTAGTAGCCTTCGTGCTCGTCGGTCAACAGCACGTGCAGGACGTTGTGCCAGTCGTCGTTCCACTGGGCGTCGAACAGCGCGGGCGCCAGCAGCGAGGCGCGGTTGGCTTCGTTCTCGAGCACCAGGTGGACGTGGCGCCCGGGCGGTGTCGCGCGGCGAATCGTTTCGGCCAGCTCTTCCAGGAAGTCCTGCTCGCCGATGGCGTGGACGGCGTCGAAGCGCAGCCCGTCCAGGCGGTACTCGAACAGCCACATCAGGGCGTTGTCGATGAAAAAGCGTCGCACCTGGGGCTCGCGAAAGTCGATCGCCGGCCCCCAGGGCGTCTTTACGTCCTCGCGAAAGAAGCGCTTGGCGTAGGCGTGCAGGTAGTTGCCATCCGGCCCGAAGTGGTTGTAGACCACGTCGAGAAACACCATCAGGCCAAGGCCGTGAGCCTCGTCGATGAGCGCCTTGAGCTCGTCGGGGCTGCCGTAGCTCGCCTGCACCGCGTAGGGCAGCACGCCATCGTAGCCCCAGTTGCGGGTACCGGGAAACGCCGCGATCGGCATCAGCTCGATGGCGGTGACGCCCAGCGCCTTGAGGCGAGCAAGCTGGGTGCCCACGCCTTTGAAGCCGCCGAGCGCGCCGGCATGAAGCTCGTACAGCACGGTTTCGTGCCAGGGGCGGCCCGGCCAGTCGGCGTGGCGCCAGGCGTAGCGTTGCGGGTCGATCACGAGGCTCCAGCCGTGCACGCCGTCGCTCTGCGCGCGCGCGGCCGGGTCGGGCACGTCGAGCGCCTCGTCCTGGGTGACGACGCGGTAGCGATAGCGTGCGCCGTGGCCGCAGGCGGCGCTGATATGGGCGCAGTCGTCGGCGCCGATCTCCATGGCGATGGGCTCGCGCCCCTTGAGCAGCAGCTCGACTCGCACAGCGTCCGGCGCCCACAGGGTGAAGCGCGTGCGCGCCGCGTCGATCATCTGGGCGCCGAACCTTGGCGTCTCGAGCGCGGTCGCCGCTGCGCTACTCATGGGCGCACCGCCGCGACCGCTTCGGCGTCGAGTGCCTGCTGGTAGAGCCGGGCATAAGGCACGATGGACTGGCGCCAGTGGTAGCGCCCGGTCATGGCGGCACCGCGCATGGCATTGAACAGATCCGTCGAGCGATGCACCGCGAAGGCGCGCTGGATGGCGCGCATGTAGCTTGCAAGCTGCATGTCGTCGAACAGAAAGCCGGTGACGCCATCCTCGATGGTGTCGGCGAGCCCGCCGGTGCGGTGGGCGATGGGCAGGGAGCCGAAGCGCTGGGCGTACATCTGGCTGAGCCCGCAGGGCTCGAAGCGCGACGGCATGAGCAGGAAGTCGCTGCCGGCGAACAGACAGCGCGCCTGGTACTCGTCGAAGCCGATGTAGGCGGCCACCGACCCTGGCGAGCGCCGGGCGAGGGCCTTGAGCGCCTGCTCCACGTGGTGCTCGCCGCTGCCCATGAAGACGATCTGACCGCCGGCTTCGACGATCGCGCGGGTGGCTTCGATGGTAAGGTCGAGCCCCTTCTGGTGAACCAGGCGCGAGATCACCACGAACAGCGGCCCCGCGCTGGGTGCAAGGCCGTAGCGGCGACGCACGTAGTCGGCGTTGGCCTGCTTTCCGCGCCAGTCGTTGGAGGAGAACGCCTGGATCAGGTGGCTGTCGGTGCGCGGGTCCCAGGAGTCGTCGATGCCGTTGGGAATGCCGCACAGCCGGCCTTGGTCCGCCTTGCAGCGCAAAAGCCCATCGAGCCCGCAGCCGAAGCGCGGGGTGGTGATCTCCTGGGCGTAGGTGGCGCTGACCGTGGTCACCTGGGTGGCATAGTTGATGCCCGCCTTCATGAAGGAGAGCTCGCCGTAGTACTCGACGCCGTCGATATGGAAGGCCTCATCGGGAATGCCCAGCGCTGCCAGGCGCGAAGCGGGGAAGAGGCCCTGGTAGGCGAGATTGTGGATGGTGAAGATGCAGGGCGCGGGGGTCGCCTCGAAGTGCAGGTACGCCGGTGCCAGCCCGCAGGCCCAGTCGTTGAGGTGCAAGAGCGCCGGCTGCCAGTCGAGCCCCGCCTTGCCCTGGACGATGTCCGCCGCGGCGCGCGAAAGACGCGCGAAGCGCACATCGTTGTCCGCCCAGCCGGCGTCCTGGCCGTCGCCGTAGCCGCTGGAACCGCGCCCGTAGGGCGTGCCTTCGCGGTTATAGAGGGCATCGCACAAAAGCACGTAGACGATCAGGCCATCGCGGCAGGTGATTTGGCCGATCTCGCAGGCGGGCAGGTCCGCGAAAGCCTCCACGCGCCCCACCGGGGTGATGGTGTGATCGGCGGTGAGCATCTCGCGGTAGGCGGGCATCAGAACGCGCACGTCGTGGTGTGCCGCCAGCGCTCGGGGCAGGGCGGAGGAGACATCGCCAAGCCCGCCCACCTTGATGAAGTCGCTCATCTCGGTAGTCACGAAAAGTACCGAGTGAGAGGGGTGTTCGGCGTTAAAGGATGCGCCTTGCGTGAGTCGCCCGAGTGCAGAATCGATGCTTTTAGAAACGCTGCACGGTTTTGGATTTTGACGATTAACTGTTGTTGGTAAAGAAATAAAAGACGTCTTGATTTTATTATCTATTATTTCTTTAACGATGGTTTTTCCAATCTTTGAACGTGGCTCTCTTGACGCTTTTTTGCTGTTGGTTTCCCCGTCTAGCACCCCATCATCCATGCTCAACCTCCCCGGTCATCATGGTAACGATCATCGAAATGGATAACTCATGAATAGAGCGGTACGTCCCTCACCGCCCGAGCCAAGGCGCGGCGTTTCGCTTGAATCACTTTAGTTGAAAAAAGCCAAAGAGAAAGCGTTTGAACGAATCATAATAAAAGGCAAGGAATGCACTCTTTTAGTGCTTCTGGAGTTTTCTTTTTTGGGTAAAAATTTTTGAATATAATTTATATCTAAAATACATGGGTTTAATGAGTGTTTGTTAACGCGTGTTAAAAACAGGTCCACTTTTAATTAAGTGCTGCGAATAAAAAAGGCGTCTTGTCGAGAGGAGAAAGCAGGCAAGAAAGAAGGAAGGAAGGCAGGAAGGGTCGTCCTGTCGACGACCCGTAAGGATCAACCCGAAAACGAGAGGAAGAAGAGAATCAGCGGGGGCGAAAGCAGCGAGAGAATGAAACCACTGACCACGGCGATGGGAACGCAGGCAACGCCGCCGTGCTGCTGGATGACCGGCAGGGTGAAGTCCATGGAGGTGGCGCCGCCGACGCCGATCGCCAGCGCCGCGTGACGATGGATGACCAGCGGGATCAGCATGAAGGCGAACAGCTCGCGCGCCAGGTCGTTGAAGAACGCCACGCCTCCCATCAGGGGGCCGAGCTGGTCGCCGATCAGAATCGCCGACAGCGAATACCAGCCGAAGCCCGACGCCATGGCGAGCCCTTCGGTGATGCTCAGCGACAGCATCGGCGCCGCCACGATACCCGCGAGAAGCGAACTCGCCGCCAGCGTCACGGCAATGGCAAGCCCCAGGCGGTTGAGCAGTATCTGGGAAAGCGCCATGCCGGAGTTGCGCAGCTGGCAGCCGATCAGCGCCAGCAGCGCGTAGAGCACCCACTCGGCGAGCGTGTCCGCAAGCGAGTAGACGCCTTGCCCGAGCAGTGGCCCGAGCGCGAGCCCCGCGACCACACCCGCCACTACCGCCGCCAACAGCCCGAGCGAGCCGCGCATGGCGGCCAGCTTGCTGGTGGGCGCATCCTTCACCACCGGCGAGTCGCCGGCTCTCAGCGCCAGGCGACGCGAGAGCCAGGCAAGTGCGGCCAGGTTGAAGAGCGTGGTCACGGCGAACAGCACCAGCGCGTAGCCGCCTAGGCGAGAGAGCTGGCTCGAGAGATTCTCGAGCCCGGCGAGTCCCACGCCCATCAGCACCAGGATGACGTAGACAGAGGCGCTGACGGCGCGGTTGATGGTGTGCAAAAGGCGCGGCGAGCGCACGCGCACGAGGTAGCCCCCGATCAGGGGCAGCAAGACGATGAGAAGACCGGTGAGCATCTAGGGGGAGGCACTTTCGCTTGGGTCGAACTGAGTCAACCGGAGGGTGGTGTCCCGGCGGCCGTCCTTGTAGTACTCGGCGGAGAGTATCAGGCCGGGCCAATCCGGATGGAAGTCGATCTGCAGGTGACGGTCGGGCTTGTCCACGTCTTGCAGAATCACGCTATGGGTGTCGAACTCGCCGGCGGGAACGCTGACGCGCTGCACCTCGTCGTTGTCGTAGTACTGGAAG
>NZ_JAMZBD010000208.1:0-5318 GCF_024158685.1 Halomonas sp. 707D4
GTGGCGGGCATCCACCAGTCGGAAGGGGCGTCGCTCTCCAGCGGCGAGGGCGTGCGCGTCTACGCCAACAGCCACGGCTTTCTCGGTACCCAGAAGGGCAGCAGCCACTCGCTTTCCTGCATGCTGATCGCCCAGGACGAGGGCGGCATGCAGCGCGATTACGACTACACCAGCGCCCGCGACCCGCACGCGCTCAGAGACCCCGCGAGCGTGGGTCGCGAGGCCGCGCGGCGCACCCTGCGCCGGCTCGGCGCCAAGCGCCCGCCGACCGGCACCTTCCCGGTACTCTTCGACCCTTCCTTGGCCGCCGGACTCGTCGGCCACTTGATGGGGGCGCTGGCGGGCGGGGCGCTCTACCGCGAGGCGTCGTTTCTGTGCGACAGCCTCGGCCAGCCGCTGTTTCCCGAGTGGTTCGGCCTCGGGGAGCGGCCGATGGAGATCGGCGCCCAGGCGAGCTCGCCCTTTGATGGCGAGGGTGTGCAGACCCGTGACAACCGCTTCATCGAGGATGGGCGCATCGCCAGCTACATGCTCTCCTCCTACAGCGCGCGGCGCCTTGGCATGAGCACCACCGGCAACGCCGGCGGGGCGCGCAACATTCGCCTCGAGGCGCCGCTGGAGACTCTGGAGGCTCTGCTCAAGAGAATGGGGCGCGGAGTGCTGGTCACGGAGCTGATGGGCCAGGGCGTGAACGGCGTGACCGGTGATTATTCACGCGGCGCGGCGGGCTTCTGGGTCGAGAACGGCGAGATCCAGTACCCGGTCGAGGAGTTCACCATCGCCGGCAACCTCAAGACCATGTTCGCAGGCCTGCAGGGGCTGGGCGACGATGTCGATACGCGGGGCAGCATTCACACCGGCAGCTGGCTGATCGACGCGATGACCGTGGCCGGCAGCTGAGCCAGGATCCACGCCATGCCCGCGACCGGTTCGCGGGCTTTTTTTGGGGCTCGCTCAGGGGCGCGGGCGGTACTGTTCGTCGAGCCCCAGCCGGTCGAGCAGGCGCGTGAACAGGAACGCCTCGTCGCCGGCCAGCGACCGGCTCAGGCAGTCGAGGTATTCGCGACGCGAGTAGCGCACCAGGCGGGGCAGCTTGTAGGCGTCGAGGTCGATGGCGAACAGCGTCTCGTCACGCACCAGGAAGTTGCCGGTGTGCAGGCCGCGACAGTGGATGCCGTGACGATCGAAAGCGATCAGGGCGTCGAGGTACTGGTCCTGAAGGGCTGGCGAGTCGAGGATACGCTCTCTGAGGGCGACGCCGTGGATGTTCTTCGTGACCAGCCGGTAGGGACGCGCCTCGACGATGGTCGGCGTGGCGATGCCCAGCGCCTCGAGACGCGCGGCGACGAGCGAGAAGTTGCGTCCCGGGTAGGGGCGAATGCGCAGAAGGTAGCGCAGTCGATCGAACCGCTTGGGCTGGAAGGTCTTGATGAAGAGATCACGGGCGGCGTCGAAATGGACCCGCGAGTACTTTCCGGTCTGGATCAGTTGCATGAAGGGCTCGGTGAGAAAATGTCGTTGCTATCTTCGGCGACCGCTCAGGCGTCTTCGTCGAAGCGCGCCTCGAACAGCGCCTGGATCGAGTCGAGCGCTGCCTCCGCATCGCGGCCCAGGGCTTCCACGGTCAGCGTAGTGCCGCAGGGGGCGGCGAGCATCAGAAGCGACATGATGTTGGCGGCGTCGGCCTTTTGAGCCTGCTTGTAGACGTGAACCTGCGACTCGAACTGCTGAGCGCAGGTGACTAGCTTGGTGGCGGCGCGTGCATGGAGCCCGCGTTGATTGGTCAGTGTCAAGCGTCTTTCTGGCACCCTGGTTCCTTTTCCGAGCGGTGTCTTGATGAAGTCGTGGGGGCGGTGATCGCGCGCCGCCTGCCACTCATGGCGTGGGCAACGCCGTCGCGGCGCTGTAATGCAGCCCGAGTTCGCGGTGGCGAACCTGGACGTTTCGCTGTGAAGCGGCGAGCCGCTGGGCCAGGCGCTCGACCAGGTACACCGAACGATGCTGGCCGCCGGTGCAGCCGATGGCGACGGTCATGTAGCTTCGCTGACTGTTTTGATAGACCGGCAGCCACTTCTCTAGCCACGCCTGGATGTCCTGGCGCATCTGCTCGACCACGGGGTAGCCTTCCAGAAACGTCGCGATCTCGGCGTCTCGGCCGGTAAAAGGGCGCAGCGTCGGATCCCAGTAGGGGTTGGGCAGGCAGCGAATGTCGAAGACGATATCGGCATCCAGCGGCACGCCGCGCTTGTAGCCGAAGGACTCGAAGGTCAGCGTCAGCTGGTCCTGACGCTGGTGGGCAACCTCGTCGGTGATGCGCCGGCGCAGGTCGTGCACCGTCAGCCGCGAGGTATCGATCATCAGATCGGCAAGCTCGCGTATGCCGAACAGCGTCTGCTCTTCCTTGGCGATCGCCTCTTCCAGCGTCATGTCGGTGTCGCGGGTCAGAGGATGGCGGCGCCGGGTGGCGGAGTAGCGCTCGAGTAGGATGCGCGCATCGGTGGTCAGGTAGATCACCTGGACGTGGGTATTGCCGACCTTGATGTCGCGCAGAAGCGTCGGAAAGCGTTCGAGCGCCGCGGGAAGGTTGCGGGCATCAATGCTCACCGCCAGGTGCGTGCGTTCACCCTGCTGGCCGAGCTCTTCCACCAGCGAGCCCAGCAGCATCGCCGGCAGATTGTCGATGGCATAGTAGCCCAGATCTTCCAGCGCCTGCAGGGCGATGGATTTTCCCGACCCGGAGCGGCCGCTGATGATGACTAGTTGCATGGCATCTCTCTTCGGTGGGCGTGTCCGGGTCGCGGGCGCTAGCCGTCTCCCTGCTCGCGAATTCGGGCAATGACCAGTTCGAGCAGTTCGCGCTGGCTCTCGCACTTGCGAAACTGGGCGCGGGTAGAGGCATCGTTCATGATCGTGGCGACCTGGCCGAGCAGCGCCAGATGCGTATCGTCGGCTTCTTCGGGCACCAGCAGCACGAACACCAGATCCACCGGGTCGCCATCGATGGCATCGAAATCGACGGGTTCCGCGAGCTTCAGGAAACCGGCGATGGGAGCGCTGCAGTGCGGGCTTCTGGCGTGGGGAATGGCCACGCCGTTGCCGATACCGGTACTGCCCAGGCGCTCGCGCCCGATCAGTCGGCTGAAGACTTCCTGGCTATCCAGGCTCGGAGTGTTCTGGGCGATGAAGGTGCTGAAGAACTCGAGCACCCGCTTCTTGCTGCCCCCGGGCACGTCGAACAGCACGCGCTCCGGGGGGAGTATGGTTTCCAACGTCATCGATTTAACGCACGCCAGCGCCCTGGGCGCGAGCTTGTGCTTTTTCCTTGTGTTTGACCAGTTGACGGTCGAGCTTGTCGGCCAGAGCGTCGATCGCGGCATACATGTCGCTATCCTCGGCGACGGCGTGGAGGTCGGCACCAGCGGCGTGCAGCGTGCAGGCAGCCTGTTGGCGCTCCTTTTCGATGGATAAGGTCACTTGAACGGTGGTGATGTTGTCGTAATGGCGTTCAATACGGTCGAGTTTCTCGTTGACGTAGTCACGCAAGGCGTCAGTCAGTTCCAGATGATGACCGGTGATGTTTACTTGCATCGACGTGCTCCTTATCGAGGGCTGTACTTCGATTGTAACCCTTTTTGCGCCGTTGCAAAGCCCCGGCGGCAAGTTTCAACTCAGCGCAGTCGGCGCCGCTCGCTCGACGACGGAATGCCCATCGCCTCGCGGTATTTGGCCACCGTCCGCCGTGCCACGTTGATGCCGCCTTCCTCGAGCAGCGACACCAGCCGACTGTCCGAGAGCGGCTTGCCCGGCGTCTCCTCCTGGATGAGCTTCTTCAGGCGCGCGCGAATCGCCGTGCTCGAGTGGCTGTCGCCCCCATCCTGACCGCTCACCTGGCTCGAGAAGAAGTACTTGAGCTCGAACACGCCGCGCGGGGTATGGATGTACTTCTGGGTGGTGACCCGCGAGATGGTCGACTCGTGCATTTCGACGGCCTCGGCGATGTCGGCCAGGATCAGGGGCTTCATGGCTTCCTCGCCGTGCTCGAGAAAGCCGATCTGGCGGGCGATGATCTCGCGGCCGACGCGCAGCAGGGTGTCGTTGCGGCTCGACAGGCTCTTGATCAGCCAGCGCGCCTCCTGGAGGTGGTCCTTGAGGAACTGGTTGTCCTGGCTCTTGTCGGCGCGCTTGATGAGGCTGGCGTAATCCGGCTGCACGCGCAGGCGCGGCAAGGCGTCCGGATTGAGCTCCAGGTGCCAGCCCTCCTGGTCGTGGCGCACGACAAGATCCGGGGTGATGTAGCTGTCGTTGGTGGCCCCGAAGGCGCTGCCCGGGCGTGGGTCGAGGCTTCGAATCAGGCGGATGACGTCGTCGAGCTGTTCGTCGTCGAGGCCGAGCCGGCGCTTGAGCAGGCGCTTGTCGTCCTTGCCGAGCGCCTCGAGGAACTGGCGCACCAGGCGCCTGGCAGGTACCAGCAGCGGGGTGTCGTCCGGGAGCGTGGCGAGCTGGAGCATCAGGCACTCGCGCAGATCGCGGGCAAAGACACCGGTGGGCTCGAACTGCTGCAATCGCAGCAGCACGTTCTCCACCTCGCGCAGGCTCAACCCCTCAAGGCCCTGGGCTCTGAGGCCTTCGCGAATGTCGTTCAGCGGCTGGGTGAGGTAGCCGTTGGCATCGAGGGCATCGATCAGGCTTTCGGCCACGGCGTGATCGCGCTCGGAGGAATCAGTCATCGCCAGCTGCCAGAGCAGGTGGCCATGAAGGCTTTGGCCTGCCGCCTGACGGTCGAAGTCCGGACCTTCCGAGGCGCCGCTGCCGGCGGCCATGTCCTGGTAGGTATCGGACCACTCGCTGTCGATAGAGAGCTCGCTGGGAATGCTCTCCTCCCAGTCGCTTTCCGGCGTTTCGGTCACGCTCTGCTCGCCGAATTCGTCTTCCTGTTCCAGCAGCGGGTTGGAATCGAGTGCCTGCTGGATTTCTTGACGGAGGTCCAGGGTGGAAAGCTGCAGCAGGGCGATCGCCTGCTGCAATTGAGGTGTCATGGTCAGCTGCGTACCGATGCGCAGCTGTAGAGACGCTTTCATGACCATCGAAGAACCACTCGTTACTCGTAAAGCTCCACCCTAGTGCGAGTTCGTGTCCGGCGCAAGTGCAATAAACATGCCATCGAGCGGAACTTTATGAGTGGCATCGGCTTAGAGGCGGAAGTCGGCGCCCAGGTAGACCTCGCGGACCTTCTGGTCGTTGAGGATCGCCTCGGCGTTGCCGCTGGCGATGATGTGACCGTCGCCGACGATGTAGGCGATGTCGCAGATGTCCAGGGT
>NZ_JAMZBD010000209.1:0-5289 GCF_024158685.1 Halomonas sp. 707D4
GCGCATGCGCGAGGCGGTCAGCGAGATGTCGCATTTCGACGAGTACGACTACCTGGTGGTGAACGACGATTTCACCACCGCGCTCTCCGAGCTGCAGGCGCTGGTGATCGGCCGTCGTCTCACCCTCGAGGCGATGCAGAAGCGCCATGCGCCGCTGCTCGAGGCGCTCTTGTCACAGGCGCCCGGCGTCGAGTAATCTATCGGGTCCTATTACCCATTTTCGCTTGGTCGGTAGCGGTCTTGCACACTACCGGCCCGGCGCCGTTCTCAAAGGAAAGCCCCCATGGCGCGCGTTACCGTCGAAGATTGCCTCGAAAACGTTGAAAACCGCTTCAAGCTGGTGATGATCTCCACCCAGCGTGCCCGCCAGCTCGCTCGCGGCTCCCGCGACGCCCAACTGCCCTGGGAGAACGACAAGCCCACGGTGATGGCGCTGCGCGAGATCGCCGCCGGCCTGGTCGATCACTCCGTTCTGGACGAGCCCGTCGAAGCCCCGGTGCGCGCGCGCCCCATCGCGCCCAGCGCCCACCTCGACGACTGAGTCCAGGACTGCTGACGAGGGGCGCGGTACATGTTCACCATCGATGACCTGGCCGATCGGCTCGGCGGCTATCTACCCGCGGACGAGATCCAGCAGGTCAAACGCGCCTTCTACTACGCCGAGCAGGCCCACGACGGGCAGCGCCGCCGCTCCGGCGAGCCCTACGTCACCCATCCGCTGGCGGTGGCCAACATCCTGGCCAACATGCACATGGACCATCAGAGCTTGATGGCGGCCATGCTGCACGACGTGATCGAGGATACCGGCGTCTCCAAGCAGGCACTGTCCGAGCAGTTCGGAAGCTCGGTGGCGGAGCTGGTCGACGGCGTCTCGAAGCTGACCCAGATCACCTTCGAGGACAAGGCGGTCGCCCAGGCGGAGAACTTCCAGAAGATGGTGCTGGCGATGTCCCGCGACATCCGCGTGATCATCGTCAAGCTCGCCGACCGGCTGCACAACATGCGCACCCTCGGGGCCCTGCGGCCGGACAAGAAGCGCCGCATCGCCCGAGAGACGCTCGAGATCTACGCCCGCGTGGCCGCGCGCCTGGGCATCAACACCATCCGCATCGAGCTCGAGGACCTGTCGTTCCAGGCGATCCACCCGATGCGCGCCGAGCGCATCAAGCGCGCGGTGGCCAGTGCCCGGGGCAACCGGCGAAGCGCGATGCGCCAGATCCAGTCCTCGCTTCAGCAGAGCCTCGACGACGAAGAGCTCACGGGCACGGTGATCGGCCGCCAGAAGCATCTTCTGTCGATCTACAAGAAGATGCGCGACCAGCGCAAGCCGTTTGCCGAGATCATGGACGTGTTCGGGTTTCGCATCATCACCGAGGACGTGGCGAGCTGCTACCGGATTCTCGGCGTGGTGCACAACCTCTACAAGCCGGTGCCCGGGCGCTTCAAGGACTACATCGCGATCCCCAAGGCGAACGGCTACCAGAGCCTGCACACCACGCTCTTCGGCCAGCGCGGCATGCCCATCGAGGTGCAGATTCGCACCCGCGAGATGGAGGCGATGGCCAACAACGGCATCGCCGCTCACTGGCTCTACAAGGCGGGCCAGACCGCCCATCCCATCGCCGAGGGCAGCCACGCCCGGGCGCGGGCCTGGGTCAAGGGGCTTCTCGAGATGCAGCGCCACGCCGGCGACTCGCTGGAGTTCATCGAGCACGTCAAGAACGACCTGTTCCCGGACGACATCTACGTCTTCACGCCCAAGGGCGACATCATGGAGCTGCCTCAGGGCGCCACGGTGATCGACTTCGCCTACAGCGTGCACACCGACATCGGCAACAACTGCATCGCCTGCCGGATCGACCGCCACCTGGCGCCGCTCTCCACGCGCCTCGAAAGCGGCCAGACGCTGGAGATCATCACCGCCCCCGGCGCGCGCCCGAACCTCGCCTGGCTCAACTTCGTCTCCACCGCCAAGGCGCGCTCGGCGATTCGCCATGCGCTCAAGCACCAGCAGCAGTCCGAGGCGATCATGCTCGGCCGACGGCTTCTGAACAAGGCGCTGGCCTCCTTCGAGACCAGCCTCGAGGAGCTCGACGAGAGCGTGTTCGAGCAGGCCTTCCAGGAGCTCGACGTGGCTTCCCTCGATGCGCTGCTGGAGTCGCTGGGCCTGGGCAACCGCATGGCCCACGTGGCCGCGCGCCGCCTGGCGGACGTCGCCCAAGGGGCGCACCTCGACCAGGGCCGCCTGCAGAGCAGCGACAAGGCCGTGGTCATCAGCGGCAGCGAGGGCATGGTGCTGAGCTTCGCGCGCTGCTGCCACCCCTTGCCCGGCGACCCGGTGATGGGGCACCTCTCCGTCGGCAAGGGCCTGGTGGTGCATCGCAGCGAGTGCAAGAACCTGGCGGAGCTCAGAAACGATCCGGACAAGCTGTTCGCCCTGGAGTGGTCCGAGGAGATCGACGAGGATTTCCCGGTGGCCCTGCGTATCGAGATCGAGAGCCGTCGTGGCCTGGTGGCGGAGCTTGCGGGCCTGGTCACCGACGCCGACGCCAACATCGAGCGCATCGGCATCGAGGAGCGCGACGCGCGACTCTCCACCGTGAACCTCACGCTGTCGGTGAAGGGGCGCGTGCACCTGGCGCGCATCATGAAGCGCATCCGCAACCTGCCAAGCGTCAGCAAGATCACCCGTATAGCCAACTGACCCTTTTTGTCCGCGCACATCGAGCGCCGTTTCGACGCCGATGGGGCGGCCTTTTTTCAAAATCGTCTCGACAAGATCGTTCAAAGAAAAAAGCGAAAGATACGCTTTAGTACAGGAGCAGCACCATGAGCAACAAAGCCGTCATCAATACCGACAAGGCGCCGGCCGCCATCGGCCCCTACTCCCAGGCCATCAAGGCGGGCAACACGGTGTACCTCTCCGGCCAGATCCCGCTCGACCCGGCGACCATGGCGCTGGTCGAGGGCGACATCGAAGCGCAGACCCGCCAGGTGTTCACCAACCTGCAGGCGGTGTGCGAGGAGGCGGCCGGCTCGCTTGCCGATATCGTCAAGCTCAACCTCTACCTGGTGGACTTGGACAACTTCGCCATCGTCAATCGCGTGATGGAGGAGTTCTTCAAGGCGCCTTTCCCGGCCCGCGCCGCCGTGGGCGTACGCGCGCTGCCCAAGGGCAGCCAGGTGGAAGCCGAAGCCGTCATGGTGATCGGCGACTGAAGCGTGTGACGCCGCGCTCAACGCAAAGAGCGAGCCCTAAGGCTCGCTCTTTGCGTTTATGGCGCTTCAAGGATCAGGCGCGTGGTTCAGGCGTTCTGAAGCTCGAGAAAGCCGCCTTCCTTGAGCATCTGGCTATAGCCTTCGCGAAAGCTCGGGTAGCGGAACTCGTAGCCGGTCTCGCAGATGCGGCTGTTGTCGCAGCGCTTGTTGGCACGGCGACGCAGCGGCGACTGCATGGTGCCGGTGGTTTCCGCCTTGAGCTCCTGGGCGAGCCAGCTCATGACGTTGTGCATGGTGGCGGGCTCACAGTCGCTGCCCAGGTAGAGATCGGCCAGGGATTTGCCGCTCTCCTGGCAGCGGATCAGGTGGGCAAGAATGCCGGTGCAGTCGTCGCGATGGATACGGTTGGAGTAGATCACCGGCGTCACGGCGGCCATGCGGCCCTCCTTGACCTGATGGATCAGCCGGTCGCGGCCGGGGCCGTAGATGCCGGAGAAACGCACCACGGTGCCGGGCAGCGGATGCTCGAGCAGCGCCTGCTCGGCTTCGCTCATCAGGGTGCCGGAGAAGCTGGTCGACTCCGTCGGGCTCAGTTCGTTGACTTCTTCACCTTCCTGCTGACCGTAGACGCTGGTCGAGGAGACGAAGAAGGTGCGTCGCGGCGGGGTTTCCTGCTGCTCGAGCACGCCGAGCACGCGTTTCAGGCCGTCCGGGTAGGCGCTCTTGTAGGCGCTCTCCTCGAAGCGGTCGGCGCTGACGGTATAGACGACGTAATCCGCCTGGGGCAGCGCATCGGCGCCGGCGCCTTCCAGGTCGTCGAGATCGAGCGCCAGGGGTTCGATGCCGGTGCCCTGTAGCCGATCGGCCTGGCGACGCACGCCGATCACCCGGTGGCCCTCGTCGACGAGCTCGCGCCCCAGGGTGATGCCGATATCGCCACAGCCGATGATCAGTACAGTGAGTTTCACCTGCGCACTCCTCTTGATAAATATTCCCTATTAGATACAAAGTCCCGTTGAGATATGCCATCGTCATGGGGATTTGCTTGTCCTTGCCATCCCGTCCATCGTTTTGATGATGAGTCACGAGCCTACGAGAGGATGCCTGCCGGCACGGTATGACTTTAACAGAACTTCGCTACATCGTAACCCTTGCACAAGAGCGACACTTCGGTCGCGCCGCCGAACGCTGCCACGTTTCCCAGCCTACGCTATCGGTGGCGGTGAAAAAACTCGAGGACGAACTCGACACGCCTCTGTTCGAGCGCTCCAAGTCCACGGTACAGGTTACGCCCCTCGGCGAGAAGATCGTCATCCAGGCCCAGCGCGTGCTCGAGCAGTCGAGCTTGATCTACGAACTCGCCAGCGCCGGCCGCGATCAGCTCGCCAATCCGCTGCGCATCGGCGCCATCTACACCATTGGCCCCTACCTCTTTCCGCACCTGATCCCGGCGCTGGCCAGGATCGCCCCGCAGATGCCGCTCTACATCGAGGAGGGGTTGACCGGTACACTCAGAAGCAAGCTTCGCAGCGGCGAGCTCGATGTGATCATCGTCGCGCTGCCGTTCACCGAGACCGACGTGGTGACCAAGGCGATCTACGACGAGGATTTCGAGGTGCTGATTCCCAGGGGCCACGCCTGGGAAGCCAAGACGGCGATCGACAAGGAGGATCTGCTCGAGGAGCGGCTCTTGCTGCTCGGCGAGGGCCACTGCTTTCGCGACCAGATCCTCGAGGCCTGCCCGGCGATCACCCAGAAGCTCAACAGCCCGAGCAACACCCTGATCGCCGAGGGCGGCTCGCTCGAGACCATCCGCCACATGGTCGCCTCCAAGCTCGGCATCACGGTGCTGCCACAGTCGGCGCTCGGCGCCGAGACCCACGAGCAGTCGCTGCTGGCCAGTCGCCCCTTCGCCGACCCCGCGCCCTCGCGCACCGTGGCCATCGCCTGGCGGGCGAGCTTCCCGCGACCCAAGGCGATCGACGCGCTGGTCGAGGCGATCGAGATGTGCAGGCGAGCCGCCCCATGAACGAGCTCGACGCCCCGGTCACCGAGCTCAAGGGCGTGGGC
>NZ_JAMZBD010000210.1:0-5284 GCF_024158685.1 Halomonas sp. 707D4
ACGCAGCTTCGCGACAACAAGCTCGATGCGCTGGAGGCCGGCGCCCCCGAGATGATCGTCACCGCCAACATCGGCTGCCAGACCCACCTGGCGAGCGCCCGGCGCACCGCCGTGCGCCACTGGGTGGAAATCGTCGACGCTGCGATCGGCTGAAGCATTTACCGGCACCAGGCAACGACACAACGACAACGACAACGACAACGACACAAGGAAACCACGATGAAAACCAAAGCCATACTGAGCCACACCGATGTGATCGCCATGCTCGACGCCGCGCAGCAGGAGGCCGGGCGCCAGCAATGGGCGGTCACCATCGCCGTGGCCGACGATGGCGGCCACTTGCTCGGCCTTCGCCGTCTCGACGGCGCCGCGCCCTTCAGTGCCGAGGTGGCCACCCACAAGGCGCGCAATGCCGCCGTCGGGCGCAAGGAGACTCAGGTGTTCGAAGACATGATCAACGGCGGGCGCACGGCGTTCGTATCGGCACCGCTCACGGGCATGCTCACCGGCGGGGTCCCGGTCATGGTGGAGGGCCAGGTGATCGGCGCCGTCGGCGTTTCCGGCGTCAAGCCCGAACAGGACGTGCAGATCGCCAAGGCCGGCGTTGCGGTCATCGGCTGAGCATCAGGTACGTCGACAAAGCCCTGGGCGAAGGCTCGGGGTTTTCGCGTGCACGATCGAAAACAACGCAAGACATTCGAGCGAAGAGGGCTCGAAGAAGATGGATATATAAATAGAGGGAAGATACTGCAGGAAGGAAAATCGATGGCGGACCGGACGAGACTCGAACTCGCGACCTCCGGCGTGACAGGCCGGCATTCTAACCGACTGAACTACCGGTCCACTCTAGAATCGACCACTTGATCGCGGTTCAGGCGCTTTCAAATGGTGGGTGGTACTGGGTTCGAACCAGTGACCCCCAGCTTGTAAGGCTGGTGCTCTCCCAACTGAGCTAACCACCCGGTGACCGCATCGAAGATGCTGGGTCATTGTGTATCATCGTGGCGGACCGGACGAGACTCGAACTCGCGACCTCCGGCGTGACAGGCCGGCATTCTAACCAACTGAACTACCGGTCCACATGGCGACGATACGGGGCAACAAACGTGATAATGGCGGACCGGACGAGACTCGAACTCGCGACCTCCGGCGTGACAGGCCGGCATTCTAACCAACTGAACTACCGGTCCACTACATTCACGGTTACTGCTGACACGTGTCCAACCCATTGCATGGTGGGTGGTACTGGGTTCGAACCAGTGACCCCCAGCTTGTAAGGCTGGTGCTCTCCCAACTGAGCTAACCACCCGCTGGTCACGTGGCGCTGCATTCTACAGGGTTCGGTCCGGGTGTCAATACGCTCGTTGAATTTTTGATTCAAATTAGCGTGTTGCCGCCTTCGCACGATCCACTGCCCGAGCGCCGACGCAGAATGCCGCAACAGCTCCGTCGCGTCAATCAAAACTGTCACAAAGCGCGTGTCACAAAGCATGGCGCGGTTTCCTGCCACAGGCTATTCAGCTTGGCACCGTGCTAGGCTAGACTCGCCCAGGGCCGCCCCCGGTGCCGCCCTCGATCACCGCGTCATGGAGACGACCTTGTCAAACCTTCCCGCCTATAACTACACCGTGGTGCGCCAGTTCGCGCTGATGACCGTGGTGTGGGGCATCGTCGGCATGTCGGTGGGGCTATGGCTTGCCGCCCAGTTGGTCTGGCCGGAGCTCAACCTGGGGCTTCCCTGGACGAGCTTCGGCCGGCTGCGGCCCTTGCACACCAACCTCGTGATCTTCGCCTTCGGCGGCTCGGCGCTGTTTGCCACCTCCTACTACGTGGTGCAGCGCACCTGCCAGACACGACTCTACAGCGACCGCCTCGCCGCCTTCACCTTCTGGGGCTGGCAGGCGGTGATCGTCTCGGCACTGGTGTCGCTGCCGCTTGGCCACACCACCACCAAGGAGTACGCCGAGCTCGAGTGGCCGATCAGCCTCCTGCTGGCGGTGGTGTGGATAAGTTACGCCATTGTGTTTCTGATGACGCTCAAGCGGCGCGCCACCTCGCACATCTATGTCGCCAACTGGTTCTACGCCGCGTTCATCCTGACCGTGGCGGTGCTGCACATCGTCAACAACGCCGCCCTTCCGGTCACGCCGATGTACTCCATCTCGCTCTACGCCGGCGCGGTGGACGCCATGGTGCAGTGGTGGTACGGCCACAACGCGGTGGGCTTTTTCCTCACCGCCGGGTTTCTGGGCATGATGTACTACTTCGTGCCCAAGCAGGCCGAGCGGCCGATCTACTCCTACCGGCTGTCGATCGTCCACTTCTGGGCGCTGATCATGATCTACATGTGGGCCGGGCCCCACCACCTGCACTACACGGCGCTGCCGAGCTGGGCCCAGTCGCTGGGCATGGTGATGTCGATCATCCTGCTGCTGCCCTCCTGGGGCGGCATGATCAACGGCATCATGACGCTCTCCGGGGCCTGGCATAAACTTCGTACCGACCCGATCCTGCGCTTTCTGGTCACCGCGCTCACCTTCTACGGCATGGCGACCTTCGAGGGGCCGATGATGGCGATCAAGACCGTCAACGCCTTCTCCCACTACACCGACTGGACCATCGGTCACGTCCATTCCGGGGCGCTCGGCTGGGTGGCGATGATCACCATCGGTTCGCTCTACCACATGATTCCGCGCCTCTACGGGCGCACCCGAATGCACTCCACCGCGCTCGTCTCGCTGCACTTCTGGCTCGCCACCGTCGGCACGGTGCTCTACATCACCGCGATGTGGGTCAACGGGGTCGTGCAGGGGCTGATGTGGCGGGCGATCAACGCCGACGGCACCTTGATGTATCGCTTCGTCGACGCCGTCGAGGCGAGCCATCCGGGCTACGTGGTGCGCCTTCTGGGCGGCGCGCTGTTTCTGGCGGGCATGCTGGTGATGGCCTACAACGTCTACCGCACCCTCGAGCGCCAGAAGACGCCAGAGCGCGCGCTCGAGCCCGTCGGAGACCGCCATGAAGCATGAGCTGGTCGAGAAGAACACCGGCCTTCTGGGCGCGCTGATCCTGGTGGCGATCAGCTTCGGCGGGCTTGCCGAGATCGTGCCGCTGTTCTTCCAGAAGGACACCACCGAGCCCGTGGAAGGCCTCAGGCCGCTCACCGCCCTGGAGCTCGAAGGGCGTGACATCTACCGCCGCGAAGGCTGCGTGGGCTGCCACTCGCAGATGATTCGCCCGTTTCGCGCCGAAACCGAGCGCTATGGCCACTACAACGTGGCCGGCGAAGGGCTTTACGAGCACAACTTCCTGTGGGGCTCCAAGCGGACCGGACCGGATCTCGCCCGGGTGGGCGGGCGCTACAACGACGAGTGGCATCGCCGGCACATGTACGACCCGCGCGACGTGGTGCCGGAGTCGATCATGCCCGCCTACCCGTGGCTGTTCGAGCGCACCCTCGACGGCCGCGCGACGCCGGCCAAGATGCGCGCCTTGAAGCGCCTGGGCGTGCCCTACTCCGAGGAGGAGATCGCCGCCGCCCGGGCCGAGGTCGAAGGCGTACCCGAGATCGACGCCCTGATCGCCTACCTGCAGCAGCTCGGCACGGTGCTGGAGGGCGCGCGCTGATGGATAGCGGCACCTTGCGCGGCGTGATCACGCTGATCCTGCTGCTCGCGTTTCTCGGCATCGTCGTCTGGGCCTACTCGCGACGCCGCCGGGAGGCCTTCGACGAGGCGGCCAACCTGCCCTTCGCCGACGATGAGCGCGATGCCCGTCAGGACGAGCCCGGGGAGCGTCCATGAGCGCGCTGTGGGACGACGCCCTGCCCGGTTTCTGGAGCGCCTGGATCATCGTGCTGACGCTGACCACGCTCGGGCTCGTGGTGTGGATCGTGGTGGCCAACGACGGGCGCGCCCCCGGCGCGAGCCAGGACGCGCCCGCCGATACCGGGGCCGACGGCATCGAGGAGTACGACCACCCGCTGCCGAGGTGGTGGTTCTACCTGTTCGTGGCCACCGTGGTCTTCGCCCTGGCGTACCTGCTGCTCTACCCGGGGCTCGGCAACTTTCGGGGCTTGCTGGGCTGGACCCAGGAGGCCCAGTGGGAAGAGGAGATGGCCAGGGCCGACGAGCGCTTCGGGCCGATCTTCGCCCGCTACCAGGACGTGCCGATTCCCGAGCTCGCCCGGGACGAGGCGGCGATGCAGATCGCCGGGCGCATCTTCGCCAATAACTGCGCCATGTGCCACGGCGCGGGCGCCCAGGGCGGCGACGGCTTTCCCGACCTGACCGACGACGACTGGCTCTACGGCGGCGATCCCGAGGCGCTCGTCACCTCGATCGCCGAAGGCCGGCGCGGCGTGATGCCCGCCTGGGCGCAGCTCGGTGACGAGACCCTCGAGGCACTCACCCAGCACGTGCTGGCGCTCGCCGGGCGCGACCACGAGATTGATCTCGCCACGCGTGGCGGTGAACACTTCGCCCGTTTCTGCGTGGCCTGCCACGGCGCGGACGGCACCGGCAACCAGGCGCTCGGCGCGCCGAACCTGACCAACGACATCTGGCTCTACCGGGCGCCCGGGCAGAGCGTGGCAGACGCGATCCACCAGACGCTGGCCGAAGGGCGCCGCGGCCACATGCCGCCCCAGGCGCCGTTCATCGGCGAGCAGCGCGTGCACCTGGTGGCCGCCTACGTCTACAGCCTGCGCCTGCGCTCGCCGGGCGAAGCGCCGAGCGTCGAGTGAGCGGCTTCTGACGTAACCCGAGGCAACGAAGCCCGGCGCGATCGTTGCTATGCTAGCCCACACCCCTTGTGAGACGACCCGGAGCCGATGCAGCCGATACCCGCCCAGGACATCACGCCCTCTGCCACCGCGCCACCGCGCGGGCGGCTCTACGTGCGCGAGAGCAAGGGGCGCTTCCAGCGCCTGCGTCGGGTCCTGAACGGCGTCTTGATGACGGCGTTCCTGCTGCTGCCGTGGCTCTCCTGGCGGGGCCAGGCGCTGGTCTGGCTGGACATCGCCGGGCGCGAATTCCACCTGTTCGGCGCCACTTTCCACCCGCAGGAGTTCGTCGTGCTGGCGCTTGCGTTCATCGCCGCCGCCTTCGGGCTGTTCGCCGTCACCGCTCTGGCGGGGCGGGTGTGGTGCGGCTACACCTGCCCCCAGAGCGTGTGGAGCTTCGCCTTCATGTGGGTGGAGCACCGCCTGGAAGGCGCGCGCCACCGACGCCTGCGCCGCGACCGCAACCCGACCGCCGCCCATCGCCTGCGCAAGGTGCTCAAG
>NZ_JAMZBD010000211.1:0-5252 GCF_024158685.1 Halomonas sp. 707D4
GTGGAGGAGATGGCGATCGCCTCGGGCACGCCGGTGCCGCCGGTCTATCTTCTCGACGAACCCGGCATCAACGCCTTCGCCGCCGGGTTCGATACCCGCGACACGGTGATCGGCATCACTCGCGGCGCCATCCAGCACCTGACCCGCGACGAGCTCCAGGGCGTGGTGGCCCACGAGTTCAGCCATATCCTGCACGGCGACATGCGCTTGAACATGCGTTTGATCAGCGTGCTTCACGGGGTGCTGCTCATCGGCCTCGCCGGCCACATCCTGCTGCGCAGCGCCCCGCACCGGGGGGCGGTGGGCAGCAACAAGCGCAACGACTCGGCAGCGGTGCTGATCGGCCTCGGGGCGGCGCTGGCGCTGATCGGCGTGCTGGGCACCTTCTTCGGCAACTGGATCAAGGCGGCGGTGAGTCGCCAGCGGGAGTATCTGGCCGACGCCTCGGCGGTACAGTACACCCGCAACCCGGAAGGGATCGGCCAGGCGCTGGTCAAGATCGGCTCCCACACCCAGGGCGCAAGGCTCGAGGCCTCGCGCGCCGGCGAGTACAGCCACATGCTCTTCGGCTCGGCGCGCAAGCTGAGCTTCAGCCGCCTCCTGGCCACCCATCCGCCGCTTGAAAAACGCATCGCCCGGGTACTGCCGGGCTGGAATGGTCAGTTCGATGCCACGCTCACCCATCCCGGCGCGAAAGCGGGCGACTCAGCCCAGGCCGGCGCCGCTGGCTTCCAGGGCGGTTCACCTCGACCCGCCTCGGGCCACGGTGCGGCTCGCGAAGCGGTTGCCGCGATGGGGCAGCCGGATCCGCGCCATCTGGCCCAGGCCAGCGCCACGCTGGAGGCGCTGCCCGAAAGGCTTCAGCGGGCCGCCCGCGCGCCCTACGCTGCCCACGCCTTGATGTACGCGCTGCTGCTCAGCCAGGATAGCGACGTGCGCAAGCGTCAGCTGGACGGTCTTCGACAACGGGCGCTGGCCGACGTGTATCGCGAGGTGATGACCCATGCGGGGGAGGTCGTCACCCTCGATGCACGCTTTCGCCTGCCGCTGATGGAGCTGTCGCTGCCGGCATTGAAGGGGCTTTCCAAGGAGCAGGCGGAGCACTTCAAGAGCTGCCTGGTCGAGCTGATCAATGCCGACCACCAGGTCAGCCTGTTCGAATGGACGCTCTACCGGTGGCTCGCCTATCACCTGGGATTCGACGAGCGAGAGCCCCTGCCGTCGCGCAAGCTCGGCGAGCTTTCAAGCGAATGTGCGGTGGTGCTGGGCGTGCTGGCGAGTGCAGGCCAGCACGAAGCCAGCGAGGTGGCAAAAGCCCTGGCGGCGGCCGAAGCCGAGCTGCCCTTCGACTTGCCGTCTCCAGGCGACGACTTCGACGTGAAGACCTTCGCCCGGGCGGTGAGCGCGCTGCGCAAGCTCAAGCCTCGGGAGAAGGCCACGGTGCTCGAGGCCATGGCCCGTTGTATCGAGCACAGCGGCAGGATGACGCCCGTGGAGGCCGAGCTGTTTCGCGTCATCGGTGATCTGCTCGAGTGCCCGGTACCGCCGCTTTTGTTCGAGCAAGCGGCATGAGTAGTATTGTTTATACCGTTATCTTGCTTGCGTGGGGCTCAGCGATCACTGCAAGGCCGGTAGGCCGGTTTCCCGGCCGCTAGCGCCGGGAAGAGCCCTTTTTCATCGCGCCCGCGCGGTTTTTGCTCGCGCCGGGCTTGCGTTTCACGTAGCGCCGCTTGCCGCTCGCGGCGCGCTTGGGTGCTGCGCCTTCTTCCCCCTGGGCACTCTGCAAACTCGCACGAAGCTTGCCCGCATCGCTTTGCGTCAAGAGCCCTTGAAGATCCTCGACCAGCGCCTGCTGGAAAGCCCGGGCATCGCCGCTACCTTCGGCGATGCCGCTCAGGCGCTGCTCCCAGAGCGCGGTGCGCTCCGGGGTGCTGACCGCCGAAGGCAGGGCGCTGATCAGCGCGGTGCCGAGTTTGGTGGCGCGCAGCGCCTTCTGCTTGCGCACCAGATAGCCGCGCTGCACCAGGGTCTCGATGATGCCGGCGCGGGTCGCTTCGGTGCCGAGGCCGTCGGTCTCGCGCAGGGTGCGGCGCACTTCCGGGTCCTCGACGTAGCGACCGATGTTCATCATCGCCTTGATGAGGCTGGCATCGGTAAACGGCTCCGGCGGGCGGGTCTCTTTCTCCTCCACGCCGGCGTCCTGCGCTCGGCAGGGCTCGCCCTGGGTCAGCGGTGGCAGCGGCGGGGCGTCCTCCTTGGTGGTGAACAGCGGCTTCCAGCCCGGGTCGAGCACGCTCTGGCCGCGGGCGCGAAAGGCTTCGCCGAGCAGATGGAACTCCGCCTTGACCTCGAAGGTGCGCAGCGGCGGGTAGAACTGGGCCATCACGTTGCGCACCACCAGGCGAAACACCTGGGCCTCGATGTCCGAGAGCGTGGCAAAGTCCGCCGCCTTGCCGGTCGGGGCCAGCGCGTGGTGGGCGCCGACCTGCTTGTCGTTCCAGGCCTTGGAGCGCAGGGAGAAGTCGGCCCCCTCGAGCCACTGGGAAAGAGTGGCATCGTTTCGGCAGGCGCCGGTCAGGCTCTTGCGGGCGAGCGGCAGGTGCTCTTCCGGCAGGTAGCGGCAGTCCGAGCGCGGGTAGGTGATCAGCTTGTGGCGCTCGTAGAGGCTCTGGCAGACGTCGAGCACCGTCTGGGCGGAAAGTCCGAAACGGCGCGCGGCGTCCACCTGCAGCGCCGAAAGCGAGTAGGGCAGCGGCGCGTTCTGGCGCTTCTCGCTCTGCTCGAGCTTGGCCAGCCGACCCTCGGCGCCGGGAAGCCTGGCTGCCAGCGCATCCGCCGGGGCGCGCTCGACCAGCCGGCCCTGGTCGTCCAGCGGCTGGCGCTCGGTGGGTACCCACCAGGCGCGAAGCCGGCCTCGGGCCACCTCGATATCCACCCAGAGCGGGTAGAACGGGTAGGGCGTGAAGTCGCGAATGGCGTTGTCGCGCCGGACGATCAGCCCCAGCACCGGCGTCTGCACGCGACCGACGGAGAGGACACCGTCGTGGCCCGCCTGGCGCCCGGTCAGCGTCCAGGCGCGGGTCAGGTTGATGCCGTAGAGCCAGTCCGCCCGGGAGCGCGCCTGGGCGGCCTGGAACAGCGGCTGGAAGGCGGCGTTGCTGGCAAGCCTCGAAAGCGCCCGGGTCACCGCAGGGCGGTTCAGGTCACTGATTAGAAGCCTCGACACCGGGCCGCGATAGTTCAGGTACTCGATCACCTCCTGAACCAGGAGCTGGCCCTCGCGGTCCGGGTCGCCGGCGTGCACCACCTCGCCGGCCTGCTTGATCAACTTGCGGATCACCGCGAGCTGGCCGCGCGCCTTGGCGCGTGGGGCGAGCTTCCAGGTGCCGGGCACGATCGGCAACCGGTCGAGTCGCCACTGCTTGTCGGCGGGGTCGTAGGCCTCCGGGGCGGCCTGCTCGAGAAGATGGCCCAGGCACCAGGTCACGGTGGTGTCACCGCAGACGATGGCGCCTTCCTGGCGCTGGTCGCCGCCGGGCAGCGCATCGGCAATGGCCCGGGCGAGGCTGGGTTTTTCGGCGATGATCAAGCGCATACGCAAAGGGCCTTCGGGTGATCGGAACGCGCCATCATAGCAGAGTCGTCCCGACCCCCCGAAAGCCCGGGCAGGCATCGATGTCCCAAAAGCGTTTAGAACTTGACCTCGAGCCCCACGCCGTAGAGATCGTCCCGGCCCTGGCCGTCGATATCGAGCCGGTCCAGGTTGTACTCGGCGTACACCTTGGCGTTCTTCATGAGCCTGTAGGAGACGCCGAACACGATTTCATCGACCCGGGTGCCCTGATCGGCCAGAGCGTCCTCACCCTCCTCGCGGTTGTAGCCCGCCATGAAGAGGGCGCGGCCCACCTCGTAGGCGGCGGCGACTTCGTAGAAGTGGCTGGAAAACCGCTGGTCGTTGCCTGCCTCCATGCTCTTGTAGCCGTTGATGGCGCCGACGTAGAACGGTGAGATACGCCAGCCGATGCCGAGCCCCCAGCTGGTCATGTCACCCAGCGTATCGGTGGTGCCCTGGAAGCTTTGGCGCTCGTAGGCACCGACGAAGTCGATCTCGTTGTCGGTGGTGTAGCGCGCCGAGAAGCTGTACTGGTAGTCGCGGTCGCCGTCACTGGTTTCGCGGGGGCGGCGCTCGTCCTCGAGGACGTAGCTGCCGCGAAAATCCCAGTTGCCGAGGTCGTAGCCAACGGTCAACTGGTCGTCCTTCTTGCTTTCGAAGGGCTTGACGCCGTTGATCTTGTTGTCGCTGGCCGACGAGCCGAAGAGCTCGAAGATGTCGGTGACCGCGATCAGTTGCTTGGTCGAACTCTGGGTGCGGCCCATGGCCATTTCGAGCTGGTCCTGGTAACGAAAGCCGAGCCAGGCGTAGCGCACGTCGAGACTATCGGTCTTGGCGTCGTTGTCGCCTTCGGCGTTCATCTGCCACTCGAGCTTGCCCAGCAGGTCGAGCTCGTCGTTGAGGCGGTAGTTGAACTGGGTGCCCAGGCGCGCCTTGCCGTCGCCGCCGAAGTTCAGCCGCTGGGTCGGATGGTCCTTGTCGTACTTGAAGGCGCCGGCTTCGTACTGCACCTTGCCGCGCAGGTCGACCCGGGCGTCGTCGTTTTCGAACACGATCGCGGCCTGGGCGCCTTGAGTGGCGGCCATGGCGACGAGGGCGGCGGTGAGTGTCTTCTTCATCGTTGAGTTCCCTTGATAACATTCAGGCAGTAGGGGGCCGCTCTTTCGATCGAGCGATCGAAAGAGGGCGTGTTCTAAAAAGCGTCGGTCTGAGCTTGCGGCGTGCGTCCTAGAAGTCGCTGGCGAGCGCCTCGGCATCCTCTTCCAGCGTGTTGTCCAGCGCGATGCCGCTTTGCTCCAGCTTGGCGACGTAGTACGCCTTGACGCTTTCCCAGTCGTAGTAGGGGTAGTGCTCGGTGGGCAGGGGAAACGCGACTTCGCGCTCGTTGTGCAGCATCTTCACCAGGTGATCGTCGCCGTTTTCGTACAGCACCCACTGGAGATTGGCCGCCATGGCGGTGATCGCCTTGCCGTCCCAGCTTTGCTTGACCTGCGCGGGGTCGTCCTGGCTTTCGGCCGCGCCGTCGATCTCGAGGTAGGCGGCCAGCGGCATGATCAGCTCCGCGTGGCTGAAGTTGAAAATGCCGCTGGCGCTCTGCGTCTCGAGCGCCGCATCGGTGGAGGCGATCAGTTCCTTGACC
>NZ_JAMZBD010000212.1:0-5245 GCF_024158685.1 Halomonas sp. 707D4
GCGTAACAGCGTGGTCTTGCCGCAGCCGGAAGGTCCCAGAAGGCACATCACCTCGCCCGGGGCGATCTCGAGATCGATACCCTTGACGACGCGATTCGCGCCGAAACGATGCTCGATGCCTTTAAGCGACAAGGCCTGCGCGCTCTGCGGGGTCACGGGCGTGGTAGACGTCATGGATCACTCTTTGAATCGATGAAGCGGCAGGCCGCCTAAGAAAGGCCACAGTGTATTTTCTATCGCCGCCACTTTCATCCATTAACGATTGCGCGTGATTTCGATTATCGTTCACCTTGACGCACGTAGCATCAATTCGTTAAATACCAAGGCGAATGAAAACCATTATCAAGAATATAGCAGACTAATCAATACTCCCAAGGAAACCGCTCATGAAACAAGCCCCCGTCGCCCTGGCCATTTCCGCCGCCCTGTTCAGCGCCAGCGCTCTGGCCGATCAGGTCAACATCTACTCGGCGCGCCACTACGACTCCGACGAGATTCTCTACAAGGCCTTCACCGACGAGACCGGCATCGAGGTCAACGTGCTGGAGGGCGATTCCGACCAGTTGATCCAGCGCATGCAGCGTGAGGGCATCGCCAGCCCCGCCGACGTGATGCTGACCGTGGACGCGGGCCGGCTGTGGCGCGCCGAGGAAGATGGCCTGTTCCAGAGCGTGGATTCCGAAGTATTGAACGAGCGCCTGCCCGAGGCGATGCGCCACCCCGACGGCATGTGGTTCGGCTTCAGCCAGCGCGCGCGGGTGATCTTCTACAACCCGGAGACCGTCGACCCGAGCGAGATCGACACTTTTGAGTCGCTGGCCGAGCCGGCGCTGGAAGGCCGCGTGTGCATCCGCTCGTCGAACAACATCTACAACCAGTCGCTGCTCGCCTCACTGATCGAGCACGACGGCGCCGAGAACGCCGAGGCCTGGGCCCAGGGCGTGGTGGACAACATGGCCCGCGACCCGGAAGGCGGCGACACCGACCAGATTCTGGGCGTGGCCAGCGGCGAGTGCGACGTGGCGGTGGCCAATCACTACTACTACGCGCGCCTTCTGAACTCGGACAACGACGCCGAGCGCGAAGCCGCCGAGCGCGTGGAGATCCTGTTCCCCAACCAGGACGATCGCGGCACCCACATCAACGTGGGCGGCGCGGGCCTGGTGGCCAATGCCCAGAACCCGGAAAACGGCATTCGCTTCCTGGAGTTCCTCGCATCAAACGAGGCCCAAGAGATTCTCGCCGAGCGCAACTACGAGTTCCCGGTGGTCGAGGGCGTGGCCAAGGACCCGCTGCTCGACTCCTGGGGCGACTTCAAGCGCGATGACATCAACATGAGCCTGCTGGGCGAGAACAACCCGGAAGCGGTGCGCATCTTCGACCGCGTGGGCTGGCGCTAAGCTTTCGCCAGAACCAGAACGGCCCGCCATTCGGCGGGCCGTTTCGTTGGCGGGGGTGCGCTAGTGCGCCTCGTCCCAGTTATCGCCGGTCTCCGCCTCGACGATCAGCGGCACTTTCAATTCCGCCGCGCCCTGCATGCGCGCTCTTACCTCGTCGATGAAGGCCTCGACCTGCTCCTCCTTCACTTCGAACACCAGTTCGTCGTGCACCTGCATGACCATCAGCGCGTCGAACTCGCCCTCGGCGAGCCAGGCGTCGACGTCGATCATCGCCTGCTTGATGATGTCGGCGGCGGTGCCCTGCATCGGCGCGTTGATCGCGGTGCGCTCGGCGCCCTGGCGTCGGGCGCGGTTCTGGGAGTGGATCTCCGGCAGGTAGAGGCGCCGGCCGAGCACGGTTTCCACGTACCCATCCTCGGCGGCCTGGGTGCGGATGCGCTCCATGTAGCGCGCGACCCCCGGGTAGCGGTCGAAGTAGCGGTCGATGTAGGTTTGCGCCTGGCCGCGCTCGATGTGCAGCTGGCGCGACAGCCCCCAGGCGCTCATGCCGTAGATCAGCCCGAAGTTGATCGCCTTGGCGCTTCTGCGCTGGTCGCTGGTCACTTTGTCGAGCGCGGTACCGAACACCTCGGCGGCGGTGGCGGTGTGGATATCGCGGTTCTCGGCGAAGGCTTCCAGAAGCCCCTTGTCCTCGGAGAGATGCGCCATGATGCGCAGCTCGATCTGCGAGTAGTCGGCGGCGACGATCCTGTAGCCGGGCCGAGCCACGAACGCCTGGCGAATCTTGCGTCCCTCCTCGGTACGGATGGGGATGTTCTGCAGGTTCGGGTCAGATGACGAGAGCCGCCCGGTGGCGGTGACCGCCTGGTGGTAGCTGGTGTGAACCCGCTTGCTCGCCTTGTCGATCAGGCGCGGCAGCTTGTCGGTGTAGGTCGACTTGAGCTTCGAGAGCCCGCGATGCTGCATGATGACCTTGGGCAGCGGGTAATCCAGCGCCAGCTCCTCGAGCACCGCCTCGGCGGTGGAAGGCGCCCCCTTGGGGGTCTTCTTGAGCACCGGGATCTTCAGCTCGTTGAACAGAATCTCGCCGAGCTGCTTGGGCGAGCCGAGGTTGAACTCGCGCCCGGCAAGCTCGAACGCTTCGCTTTCGAGCTCGCGGATGCGCGCCTCCAACTGCTGGCTCTGCCGGTGCAGGCGCTCGTCGTCGATCGCCACGCCGTTGCGCTCGATGCGCGAGATCACCTTGATCAGCGGCAGCTCCAGGTGATCGAGCACCTCAGCCAAGCGCCCTTCTTTTTCGACCAGCGGGCGCAGGGTGTCGTGCAGGCGCAGGGTGATGTCGACGTCCTCGCAGGCGTAGGGCGCGGCCTCTTCCAGGGCGATCTGGTTGAAGGTGAGCTGCTTGGCCCCCTTGCCGGCGATCTCCTCGAAGGAGATGGTCTTCTCGCCCAGGTACTTCAGCGCCAACGAGTCCATGTCGTGGCGGGTGGCGGTGGAGTTGAGCACATAGGACGCCAGCATGGTGTCGGCAAGCGGACCGGCCACCGTGATGTCGTAGTTCGCCAGCACGGAAATGTCGTACTTCAAGTTCTGGCCAATCTTGACCGCTTTCGTGTCCTCCAGAATCGGCTTGAGGGCTTTGAGTACCTCGCCACGGTCGAGCTGGGCCGGCGCGTCGAGGTAGTCGTGGGCCAGCGGAATGTAGGCCGCCTCCCCCGCTCTAAGGCAAAGCCCGACACCGACGATCTCCGCCTCCATGTAGTTGAGGCTGGTGGTTTCCAGATCGAAGCAGAAGCGCTCGGCCTTTTTCAGGCGCGAAAGCCACGCGTCCAGTGTCTTCTGGTCGGTGATGACGTGATCTTCCCGCGCAGCACTTGTGGCGGGCTCCGCTGCGTCCTCCGCCACCGGCTCGCCGCCGGCCACGTCATCGACGCCTTCGTCGCGGCCTTCGAGCAGCTCGGAAAGCCACTGCTTGAACTCGAGCGCCTGGTAGAGCTCGGTGAGCTTTTCCCGATCCGGGTGGGCGATCTCGAGATCATCGAGGCCCACCGGCAGCTCGCAGTCGGTCTTGATGGTGGCGAGCTGGTAGGACAGATACGCCTGCTCGCGGTGCTCCTCGAGCTTTTTCGGCAGCGTCTTGGCGCCGCGAAAGCTCAAGGTCTTCACTTTTTCCAGATCACCATAGATGGTGTCGAGCCCGCCTTCCATGCCCTGCAAAAGGCCAATGGCAGTCTTCTCCCCCACCCCGGGCACGCCCGGGATGTTGTCGACCTTGTCGCCCATCAGCGCCAGATAGTCGATGATCAAGGACGGCGGCAAGCCGAACTTCGCCTCCACCCCGGCTTCATCCAGGGTTTCGTCCTTCATGGTGTTGACCAGCGTGATGTGGGCGTTGACCAGCTGGGCCATGTCCTTGTCGCCGGTGGAGATCACCGCGTCGCGCCCGGCGTTCGTGGCGTGAAAGGCGAGCGTGCCGATGACGTCATCCGCCTCGACGCCTTCGATGCACAGAAGTGGCAGGCCCAGGGCACGCACGCAGTCGTGCAGCGGCTGCACCTGGCTTCTCAGGTCGTCCGGCATCGGCGGGCGGTGGGACTTGTACTCCCTGTACATCTCGTCGCGAAAGGTCTTTCCCGGGGCATCGAACACCACCGCCATGGGACTTTTCGGATAGTCCTTGATCAGGCGTTTGAGCATGTTCAGTACGCCCTTCACGGCGCCGGTGGGCTGGCCGTTGGAGGCGTTGAGCGGGGGCAGCGCGTGAAAGGCGCGGTACAGGTACGACGAGCCGTCGACGAGCACGATGGGAGCGCGGGCCATAACCATGTTTCCTGATGTGACTGGGCGCAAGAGCGCGTGAGCGTATCGCCTCATGATACGCGCACCCGGCCCCAAGTGCCGAATCCTGGGGCGAGGAAATCGCCTTAACGCTGCCAAGTGGTAAAACAAGCCGCTACAATGGGCGCTCAAAAATCCGGGCGAGAAAACGATGGCAGTATTCACCCCGCTTGGCGACGCGCAGGTCGCCACCTTTCTGGAACGGTTCGACGTGGGTGCGCTCAAGGCGCTCAAGGGCGTGGCCGGCGGCACGGAAAACTCGACGTTTTTCGTCACCACCGACCAGCGCGAGCTGGTGCTGACCCTGTTCGAGCAGGGCGAGCACGAGGAGCTGCCGTTTTTCGTCGAATTGATGGATTACCTGGACGAGCACCGCATCCCGGTGCCCGGCCCAGTGCACGACCGGGAAGGCACGGCGCTGCAGAGCCTGGCGGGCAAGCCGGCGCTTCTGTTCCCGCGCATGCCGGGCAGCCACCCGGAAAGCCCAAGCCTTGCACAGTGCCGGGCGCTGGGCGACGCGCTGGGGCGGCTTCACCTCGTTTCCCAACACTTTCCCGGGCAGCGCCCCAACCCGCGGGATCTTCACTGGCTGCAGGCGGTCCATCACAAGGTGCTGGGCTACCTGAGCCCGGATGACCAGACGCTGATGAAAAACCAGGTCGACGAGTTCGAGGCCGCCTTCGCCGAGGCAGGGGAACTGCCTTCAGGGGCGCTGCACGGCGACCTGTTTCGCGACAACACGCTGTTCGAAGGCGATACCCTGGGCGGCATCATCGATCTCTACAACGGCTGCACCGGGGATCTATTGTTCGACGTGGCCATCGTGATCAACGACTGGGCCACGGATGAGGATGGAAGGCTCAACGCCGAGCGCCATGACGCGGTGCTCGGCGCGTATCTGGCGCGGCGCCCGTTTACCCAGGCCGAGCGCGCGCTGTGGCCGGTAATGCTGCGCATGACGGCGCTTCGCTACTGGCTTTCAAGGCTACTGGTCGTTTACGTCGACC
>NZ_JAMZBD010000213.1:0-5235 GCF_024158685.1 Halomonas sp. 707D4
CTTCTCGGCGACGCGTTGACGGCGCCCGACGCGACCTAGAAGTCGAGTGCGGCGGACAGTTTGAGCGTGCGCGGCTCGCCCTGGCTCAGATAGCCCCCGGTCGCGGAGGCCCAGTAGTCTTCATCCGTGAGGTTCTCGATGTTGGCCCGCAGGGTCAGCGTGGTCGTATCAAGATCCGTTGCGTAGCGCACGCCCAGATCCCAACGGGTCCAGGGCGCGACCTCGAGCTGGTTGGCCGCGTCCAGGTACTGATGGCCGTTGCGAATCGCGCGACCGCTGAGCGTCCAGCCTGGCGCTCGGGGAATGTCCCACTCGCTGCCCACCACCAAGCGATAACCCGGCACACCGACCGCGTCGTTGCCCTCGAAGGTACCGTCATCGGTGCGGGTCAGTTCCGGATCCATCCAGGTGGCGCTGCTCAAAAGGCGCCAGCCATCCACCGGCTCGCCGTAGACGCTGAGCTCCACCCCGCGATTGCGCTGCTCACCAAAGTAGCCGTAGACACCGCTGTCGGCATCGGTGAAGGCGTTGGGCTGCTCGATGTCGAACAGGCTCAGGCTGCCACCAATGGTGCCCAGGTCGAGCTTGGCGCCGATCTCGTCCTGGCGTGCCTCGATCAGGCCGATGCTCTGGCCGGCATTCACCGCCGTGGTGGGTGCCGTCTCTCCGGGCTGGAGCGCCTCGACCCGGTTGGCGTAGAGCGAGAGCGCATCCGTTGCCTTGAACACGAGCCCGTACACCGGGGAGAGCCGGGTATCGCTGAAGCGATTGTCGAAATCGCCGTCGTAGTCGAAGTTTGAGACCTCGACGTCCTGGTAGCGCGCCCCGAAGGTCAGCAGCAGGCGGTCATCGAGCACGCCCAGCGTATCCGAAAGCGAGACGCCGCTGTTGCGGGTTCGGCTTCTCAGGTTCGGGTCTCCCATGTCTCCCCCGGCGAAGACCGGCTCGCGAAAGGCGATGTCCGCCGGGCGATAAAGGTTGGTCGGCAGCGCCGGCGACGCCATGGTGTAGGCGGACCGGGTGGTGCGGTAAGCGCTGGAGTAGCCGAGATCCAGCTGATGGCTCACGACCCCGGTATCGAAGGCGCCGCGCAGGCCGAACTGGCTGCCCAGCCCTTCGGCGCGGTAAGGCACGCTCATCTGCCCGACCGTGGCCGAGCCGTCCAGATCATTCACCGTGGGCGAGCCGTAGATGCCGCTCTCCCGGGTATCGCTGCCGCCCAGGGCGGCGTAGGCGGTCCAGGCATCGGTCACGTCGACCTCCCCGCGCAGCATGGCGAAGTTGGTCTCGAGGGAGGTCGTCGCCCAGGAAGGGGCGTAGTTGGTGCTGGACGACGGCGCCTTCGGCACGCTTCCTACCCCGGCTCCCACGTGAACCACGGACCGGCCGTGTTGAACGTCATGGGCCTGGTGGCCGATATCCAGCGACGCGCGGCTTCGCTCGCCCCGGTAGTCGAGCCCTACCACCGCCGAGGTAGCGCGGCGCTGCTCGTGGTCGATGGCGCTGTCTCCCCGGCCACGCTCGACGCTCGCGCGCAGACCGAACTGGTGGTCGTCGCCGAAGCGGCGCCCGAGCTCGACACCGCTTTGCACGTAGCCGTTATCGGTGATGGAGGTCGTCAAGCGGGTGAGCGGTTCATCCGCAGCGCGCTTGGGCTCGATGTTGATCGCGCCGCCGATGCCCGACCCGCTGGGCGAGACGCCATTGGCGAAGGCATTGGCTCCCTTGAACAGCTCCACGCGCTCGGCGATGTTGGCCGCCACGATCTGACGCGGCAGCACACCGTAGAGCCCCCCGTAGGCGATGTCGTCGCCATCGAGCTCGAACCCGCGAATCTGGAACTTCTCGGCGAAGTTGCCGTAGCCGAAGCCGCTTTGCACCGAGGCATCGTTGGTGAGCACTTCCCCGAGGGTGCGTGCCTGCTGGTTGTCGATCAATGTCGAGGTGAAGCCGATCACGTTGAAGGGCACGTCCATCGCCTGACGTTGCCCCCAGGTACCGACCCGAGCGCCGGCGGCCACCTGTCCTCCGGCAAAGGCCGGGGCCAGCGTATCGCCCTGGGCCACGGCCTCGCCGATGACGGTCACGGTATCGAGCGCATTTTCACCGCCCGGCGCTTGTGCATGGGCCGTGGCCGGCAGCATCGAGGCGCCGAGCAGCGCAAGGGTGAGAGAGCATCGGGATGAGAAAGGCAGCGACATGAAGATTCCCTGTTCGATGACCGCCTTGCTGCCAGTGAGGGAGCGGCTTCATGACGGCGGGGGCAGATAAGAGTGTTCGAGCCCCGGATGCTACATCAAAAAAGAATCACTTTCATTTGGTATGTAGACGCATTTATTCCCTGATGGCTATTTTACTGATATGCATTATCGTTTACACTTTTTTCGATTCGCCCCCTTCGCGTCAGATCCTGGAGCTCTCCCATGTCTCTTGCGGTAGAACGAACGACGGCCACCTCGTCGCTTGCCGACTGCTACCAAGGCGCCCTGGTACTGTTCACACCGCCGTTGATCGGCGGCGCTCCTCCCGTCGGGGCGATCAAGGTATCCCGCTGGCGAAACCCGGCGCTGCTCGAGCAGGACATGCAGCGCTACGCCGCTCGTTATCCCGGGGGCGACAAGCGGGCCATTGCCTCACTTTGGTCGAAATGGCACTTCATTGCGCTCACCGTACCGACTCTGGCCGCGCACCTACTGCTCGACCGGGACCTGCCGGTGGCCCTGGACGACGTCTACGTCCTCTTCAACGACGACGGCTGCACGCGCCAGCTCTGGCTGCCCGACGAGGGTCCGCAGCTACACGGCCAGAGTACTCACGAGCGCTTCGCCAAGCTGATCGAACACCACTGGGCCCCGCTGATCGAGCGCCTGGCGGCTCTTTCCGGCGTCGCACCCCGGGTGTTCTGGAGCAATGCCGGCGGCTATCTGGATTACTACGTCAACGAACTCGCCGGGCACCCGGAGGTGAATCCGGGCGCGCTCGAGGCCGCCCGAGCGCTGCTGGAATCCCGGGAACTCGGCGGCAAACGCAACCCGCTGTTCGAGCCGGTGCGCACCTATACCCCAAAGGGTAGCGACGAAGTGAAGCGGGTACGCAAGCTCTGCTGCCTGCGCTATCTGCTGGACGAGTTCAGCGTTTGCAGCAACTGTCCGCTGGAAGGGTGCGACCGACAAGCGCGCCGGTCGCGTTGAAACGCTGACGGCGGCGCGTCACTCCTGTGCGCTGATCTGCGCCACCGCGTCTTCGCTTGCCCGCTCGCGCTGGGCGCCGGTCAGCTCCTTGAGCTGGCCTTTCGACATTTCGAGCAGCCGGTCGGCGTGCACGAAGTAGCCATCGTCGTGGCTGATCGCGAACACCGTCTTGCCCATGTCGCGTAAAAGCGGCAGCAGCTCCCGGTAGAACAGGCGGCGAAACTGCGGGTCCTGGTCCGCCGCCCACTCGTCGAGCATCAGGATGTCGCGCTCCTCGCAGATCGCCAACAGCAGCGCCAGACGCTTGCGCTGGCCCTGGGACAGCTGGGTATTGATCACCCGCTCGCCTTCCCACTGAAGCTTTTGCTTCATGTGCAGCCGCTCGAGCCAGGTCTCCACCAAGGCCGGGGTTGCCGGTGCGCCCCCAGGGCCCATGGCGGTGTCGAACTGATGAAAATCCGTGAACACGCTGGCAAAGCGCGCGCGAAAGCTCTGCCACTGCGCAGTGGTCAAGGTGTGGCCATCGAGCTTGATCTGCCCGCTCTGGGGCTGGTAGAGCCCCGTGAGCAGCCGCGCCAGGGTGGACTTGCCGCTGCCGTTGCCGCCGATCAGAAAGACCTGCTCGCCGCGTTCGAGCACCAGATCCACCGGCCCGACCTGAAAGCCCTCCTCCGCGCCGCTCGCGGGGTAGTGATAGCTCACTCCGACGAGTTCCAGGCGCTGCCAGTCGGCAAAGGCGTCATCGACCTCGAAGCCCGGCTCGAACGCGGCAAGCTCGAGGCTCGCCAGCTTGTCGAAGGCGACCTGGGCGCTGATCAGCGTCGGCCAGGCGCCGATCGCCTGGATCAGCGGCGTGCGCAGGAACAGCAGCGCCAGCGCGAACGTCGTGGCCACCGCCGGGCTCGCCCAGCCAAGCCCGTTGGCCATGAAGAACACCACCCCGATCGCCCCCAGCATCATGATGTTCGACCAGTTGCCGGCGCTCAGGTGGTAGGAGTCGGCGCGAATGATGTGATGGCGATACGTCCGTGCGTTCCGGGTGAAGCTCTCGTCGAAAAAGCGCCGCGCCCGGTCCCGGTTGAGGGCGAGCTCCTTGCGGCCTTCGATGGCGGACTGGAAGTCCTTGTAGAGATGATCCTCGCTTGCCCGTACCAGATGAAAGTGACGGTACACCCTCGAGATCAGCATCCAGCCCACGGTCATGGTGCTGGCGATCCATACCACGGTCACCGCCACCATGGAGGGCGAAAGCCAGGCGAGATAGGCAATGGACGCCAGGGTCAGCACAGCCCCCTGCACGAGCTCGGGCAGGCGCACGAACCCGACGGTGATGTTGCGCACGTCGCTTGAAAGACTCGCCAGAAGCGTCGCATTGCCCAGCCGCTCCAGGCGCTCGATATCCGTGTCCAGGATGCGCTTGACGAGCCGGGCGCGTAGATCGAAGACGAAATGGTGGCCCAGTAGCGTGAGCGACACCTGGGTGGCGAGCGTCACCGCCAGCAGCACCGCGAGCAGGCCCAGAAATTGAGGAAGCGCCGAGAGCGGGCTACCCACTTCGATCAGGCGCTGGTTGATGAAGGCGATCACCCCCACCCCGAGCCCCGCGCTGACTAGACTCAGCAGGATGGCCCCCAGAAAAGGCCAGCGGTAGTGCGTAAAGACCACCCGCAACAGTTCCATGCTCCACTCCCTATCGACTTAGGCGGCGAATTGTGACGCACTGACCGCCCAAGTCAATAAAGAGAGTGATTTGCATTCAGCACCGGAGCTCGGCGCTGTCAGTCGAACAGGCTCATGCGGGTCATGACGCCATCGCGCTTGATGCGCCAGTGATAGAGTGCGCCGAACAGGTGCAGCACCAGAAGCACGACGATCGTCCAGCCCAGAAAGCCGTGCCAGGCGAACAGCGTGCTGGAGAGCTCCGGATGCCGGCCCACGAGCCCCGGCAGGTGCCAGACGAAGAACTCGACCGGATAGCCGCCGGTGGCGGTGGCCGCCCAGCCGAGCAGCGGCATGAGGACCAGCGCAAGATAGAGCAGATGAT
>NZ_JAMZBD010000214.1:0-5221 GCF_024158685.1 Halomonas sp. 707D4
GAGCGCTGGGCATCCGGCACCGAGGGGCTCGAGAGCACCCGCTGGATCTGGCTCTGGTCGGTACCGAAGTAGGCCACGTGGAGAAAGAAGCCGCCGAGCAGCCCCGCCCACAGCGAGTAGGTCACGCTCGGATCGAAGGAAAGATCGATGGCGTCGAACAGGCCACTCTCCGCGCCGAAGGCGAACACGTCGGCGAAGCCGCCGGGCAGGCTCGTGATCAGGAAGGCGACGCTCAACAGCGCCCCGAGCCACAGCACGAACATCTGGATGACGTCGGTCCAGATCACCGCGCTGATGCCGCCGAGCACGGTATAGCCGATCGCCAGCACCGCCATGATGACGATGGTGAGGTTCACGCTCCAGCCGGTGACCACGGCCAGTACCAGCGCCGGGGCGTAGAGCACCACGCCGGTGGCAAGCCCCCGGGCGATCAGGAACAGAAGCGCGGTCAGGGTGCGCGTGCCGGGGCCGAAGCGGCGCTCGAGAAGCTCGTAGATACTGTAGATGCCGGCCCGATGGAACACCGGCACCAGCACCAGGATCAGCACGATCATCGCCAGCGGCACGTTGAGGAAGGTGACCAGCCGCTCGAGCCCGCCTTCGAACCCCCAGCCCGGCGCGCCGATGAAGGTGATGGCGCTGGCCTGGGTGGCCATCACCGAAAGCCCCACCGCCCAGCCGGGAATCTTGCGCCCGCCCAGAAAGTAATCCTCGGGGCTGTGCTGGTCCTTGCCGAAGCGCGAGCCGATCCAGACGATCAGCGCGATGTAGCCGACCAGCACGGCCGTATCCCAAGACGTGAACCCCTCCATGGCGAGTTTCTCCTTGTTATTGGCCTATTGAGCATAGCAGGTTGTCTTAAGGCCATTTAATCGATGTGATCGCAGGGCCGCAAAGCGCAACGGCTTTGCCCGGCGCCGGGCCAGGCGCCATAATGGGAGCTCATTTTTCGAGGATGGTGTTCATGGCTGACGACGTTCGCTCCCACTCCCTGTCGGCAGGCGATGCCACCGCCCGAATCGGCGAAGTGGCCTACCTGACGGTCGCCACGGTCAACGATACCGGCGCCTTCCTGCGCTGGGGCCCGCCCAAGGACGTGCTGCTGCCCTACAGCGAGCAGCGCTTTCGCCCGGACCCGGGCAAGCGCGTGCTGGTGATGCTGTATGAAGACGACCAGGGCCGCCCGGTGGCCTCCCAGCGGCTCGACCGTTTTCTGAGCGACGACGCCTGGGCGCTCGAGAGTGGTCAGCAGGTCGCCATCGTCGTCGCCGACCGCACGGACCTGGGCATGAAGGTGGTGGTCGATCACCGCTACTGGGGCTTGATCTATCAGGACGACATCACCCGGCCGCTGCGCCGCGGGCAGTCGGTCACCGGCTACGTCAAGCAGCGCCGTGACGATGGCCGCGTGGACATTTCGCTGCTGCCCCCGGGCGCGGCGCGCCTCGACGTGGTGGGCGAGAAGGTGCTGGCGGCGCTCAAGGAGAGCGGCGGCTACCTGCCGCTGGGCGACAAGAGCGATGCCCACGCCATCAAGGCGCGACTCGGGGTGAGCAAGAGCGCCTACAAGCAGGCGATCGGGCGGCTCTACAAGCAACAGCTCATCACCCTCGAGCCCGGGGCCATCCGGCTGGTGTCCGGGGCGCTTTCGAGCTGAGGTTGGAGCGCCCACGCCGGTACGGCATACTGCCTGTCATTCGTTCAACCATGGATCGTGCTTGATGAGCCAATCGAATCTGCAGCTAGGCGTCGTGATGGATCCCATCGGCGACATCGCCTACAAGAAAGACACCACCCTGGCCATGCTGTGGGCTGCCCAGGAGCGCGGCTACACGCTCTACTACATGGAGCAGGAGGATCTGTTCCTCGACGCGGGCAAGGCCCACGCCCGGATGCGTGCGCTGACCGTGCACCGCGACCCGGCGCACTGGTTCGACCTGGGCGAGGCCGAGGCGCGCCCGCTGGCGAGCCTGGATGCGATCCTGATGCGAAAGGACCCGCCGGTGGATGCCGAGTTCATCAACGCGGTGCACCTGCTGGGGTTTGCCGAGCGCGAAGGCGTGCTGATCGTCAACCCGACCCAGGCGCTCTTGCAGTGCAACGAGAAGCTCTTCGCCCAGCAGTTTCCCCAGTGCTGCGCGCCGACCGTCGTCGCCAGCCGCGATGACGTGCTGCGGGCCTTCCACGCCGAGCACGGCGACGTCATCTTCAAGCCGCTCGACGGCATGGGCGGCACCGGCATCTTCCACATCGGCCCGGACGGTCGCAACATCGGCGCGGTGATCGAGCAGCTTACCCTGCGCGGCCGGCGCCAGATCATGGCCCAGCGCTACCTGCCCGAGATCAAAAACGGCGACACGCGCATCCTGCTGGTCGACGGCGAGCCGGTGCCCTTCGGCCTTGCGCGCATCCCTTCCGCCGGCGAGACCCGAGGCAACCTGGCCGCCGGCGGGCGCGGGGTGAGTCGCGAGCTCACCGCGCGCGATCACTGGCTGATCGATCAGGTCAAGCCGATGATCAAGGAGAAGGGGCTGATGTTCGTCGGGCTCGACGTGATCGGCGACTACGTCACCGAGATCAACGTCACGAGCCCCACCTGCGTGCGCGAAATCGACGATCAGCGCGGTACCGACATCGCCGGCCTTCTGCTGGACGCCGTCGAGCGCCGACTCGCCTCTTGAGCCCCCCATCTTTCGCCCTTCGAGCGAGGCGCGCCGAGCTTCGGCGCGCCGTAGGAGACGCATGCAAAGTCTAAAGCACCACTTTCTCATGGCGATGCCGCACCTGGACGACGCCAACTTCGCCGGCAGCCTGATCTACCTGTGCGATCATGATCACAACGGCTGCATGGGCGTGATCACCAATCACCCGCTCGACATCACCCTCGATGCGCTGTTCGACCAGCTCTCGCTGGGTGGCGACGAGAGCCCGCACCGCAATGCGCCGGTCTACTACGGCGGGCCGATGCACAAGGATCGCGGCTTCATCCTCCATGTGGGCGATAGCCATGAGTGGGATTCGAGTGTCCAGGTGGAGGAGAACATCGCCCTGACCACCTCGATGGACATTCTCAAGGCGCTGGCCGACGGCGAGGGCCCGGAGCAGTTTCTGGTCTGCCTGGGCTGCGCCGGTTGGGAAGTGGGCCAGCTCGAGGACGAACTCAAGGAGAACAGCTGGCTGACGGTGGAGGGCGACGAGGCGGTCATCTTCCAGACCCCGCCCGCCGAGCGCCTGGCCGCTGCCGCCGGCATCCTGGGTGTCGACCTCAACCCGATGACCCGCGACGCGGGCCACGCCTGATGGCAGAACCAGGCCAGCGCTTGATCCTCGCCTTCGACTACGGCACCCGGCGTATCGGCGTGGCAGTGGGCAACGAGCTTCTGCAGAGCGCCCGCGAGCTCGACCCACTCACTGCCCGCGACGGCATTCCGGACTGGCAGCGCGTCGAGGCGCTGTTGAAGGAGTGGCAGCCGGACCTTCTCGTGGTGGGGCTGCCGCTCAACATGGACGATAGCGAATCCGAGATGAGCAAGCGGGCGCGCAAGTTCGCCAACCGCCTGCACGGGCGCTTCGGCAAGGCCGTCGAGCTGGTCGACGAGCGGGGCTCCACCCGGGAGGCCAAGGCGATCGCCCGGGAGGCCGGACACCGGGGCAACTACCGCGAAGAGAGTGTCGATGGCATCGCGGCAGTGCTGATCCTGGAGGGCTGGTTCGCCCACCGGGAAGGGCTTCCCGGCGGACGGCGCTCGCTGTGACCGTTCAGCGATCCAGCGTGCCGGTCTGGCGGGGCACGAACCAGCGCACCGGGCGCAGGTCGTCCTTGATCAGCTCGTCGACCTGCAGCAGCGTGGCGAAGATCGCCATGCGCATGGGAATGCCGTTGTCGGTCTGACGGAAGATCGCCAGGCGCGGGTCGCCGTTCAGGTCCACGTTCAAGTCGTTCGCCCCGGCCCGGCTGTCCCGGGGCAGCGGGTGCATCACGATGGTCGACTCCCCGCAGCGCTGATCCAGAAATGCCCGGTTGACCATGAAGTCGTCGGAAATCCCCTTGAAGCTTTCGTTCATCTCCTCGGTGAAGCGCTCCTTCTGGATGCGCGTGGTGTAGACCACGTCCAGGTCGCTGAAGTCGACGCCCAGGTGATCGCGCACCTCCACCCGATGCCCGCGGGAGCTGACCAGGTCGATGAGGTGCGTCGGCATCTCGAGTCCTGGCGGCGAAACCAGGGTGATGCGCAGCGGCGCATATAAAGAGAGCAGCTTGATCAGCGAATGCACCGTGCGGCCGTACTTCAGGTCGCCGGTCAGCAGGATATGCGCGCCTTCGAGCCGCTTGCCCAGCCGCTGGAACTCCTTGTCGATGGTATAGAGATCCAGCAGCGCCTGGCTCGGGTGCTCGCCGGGGCCGTCGCCGCCGTTGATCACCGGTACATGGGTCGCCTCGGCGAACTCCGCCACTGACCCCTGGTCCGGGTGACGCATCACGATCGCGTCACAGTAGCCGCTCATGACCCGGCTGGTGTCGTAGAGCGACTCGCCCTTGGCCATGGAGGAGAAGGTGAAGCCGGTCGTGTCGCAGACGCTTCCGCCCAGGCGGCAAAAGGCGGCGTTGAAGCTCACGCGTGTGCGGGTGCTGGCCTCGAAGAACAGGTTTCCCAGCACCGCGCCTTCCAGTACGCGGGTGACCTGGCGGCGGCTGGCGATCGGCTCCATCTGCGCGGCGACGCGCAGGAGGTGATCGACGCTGTCGCGGTTCAATGAATCGACGGATAGCAGATGGCGGCTCATCAAGGACCTCGGGGAGTGGTGGCGAAAGCGCCAGTGTAACCGTGAATGCTCCCTTCACCGAAGGGCTTTGAAAGCGTACAGGCCAGTCATGTGAAATTTTTTTACAAAACGCCTTGCGCTCGAACCAGTGAGGCCGTAAAGTACGCATCCGCTGCCGGGGACGCCCAGCGTCGCCAGCGGTGAAGAAGGTGAAAACCTTCGGTTTGTCAGGAAGTTAGCGAGAGGTTCGAGGCTGACTTCCACCGCGAAAATCGGGTCTTGACAAACACCACGGAATGCGTAGAATACGCCTTCCTCGCTGAGGCAAGCGGCTCCGGTCATCGAGCTCAATGTTGAGCTTCAGTGAAATCGCTCTTTAAAAATATGATCAGGTAATTCATGTGGGCGTTTGCCGATGAGGGTGACAAGTCACCAAATATCAAGGCAAGCGAACACG